>CAYTJS010000222.1:0-6558 GCA_964438115.1 uncultured Iamiaceae bacterium | reverse complement strand
GATCATCGCCGTCGACCTCGACGACCGGAAGTTGGAGTGGGCCAAGGGCTTCGGGGCCACCGACACCGTCAACGCCGGCGCCGGCGACCCCGTCGAGGCCATCCAGGCCCTCACCGACGGGCTCGGGGTGGACGTCGCCGTCGACGCCGTGGGCCTGCCCCAGACCTTCGTGCAGGCGTTCAACGCCCGCGACCTGGCCGGGCGGCTCGTCCTGGTCGGCGTGCCCGCCCCCGACGTCATGGTCGAGCTGCCGATGATCGAGATCTTCGGCCGGGGCGGCTCGACCAAGTCGAGCTGGTACGGCGACTGCCTGCCCACCCGCGACTTCCCGATGCTCATCGACATGCACCTGGCCGGGCGCATCGACCTCGGCAAGTTCGTCAGCGAGACCATCCCGCTCGACGGCGTCGAGGAGGCCTTCCACAAGATGGAGCGGGGCGAGGTGCTGCGCTCGGTCGTGGTCCTCTGACCGTGGCCCGCATCGACAACGTGGTGACCGCGGGGATCTTCTCCCTCGACGGCGAGGACTTCGAGGTCGACAACAACATCTGGCTGGTGGGCGACGACGTCGAGGTCGTGGTGGTCGACGCCGCCCACGACCACGAGGCCATCGTGCGCGGCGTGGCCGGTCGGCGGGTGCGGGCCGTGGTCTGCACCCACGGGCACAACGACCACATCAACGCCGCCGTCCCGCTGGCCGACGCCGTGGGGGCACCGATCTGGCTGCATCCCGACGACCGCATGCTGTGGGACGTCGTGTGGCCCGACCGGGCCCCCGACGCCGAGCTGGCCGACGGCCAGGTCATCGAGGTGGGTGGCACCCGCCTCGAGGTCCTGCACACGCCCGGCCACTCGCCGGGCGGCTGCTGCCTGCACGACGCCGAGGGCGGCGTCCTGTTCTCCGGCGACACCTTGTTCAACGGGGGGCCGGGGGCCACCGGGCGCAGCTTCTCGGACCGCGACCAGATCGTGGCCAGCATCCGGTCCCGACTGCTCGGCCTCGACCCGGCCACGGTGGTCCACACCGGCCACGGCGACGACACGACCATCGGAGCGGAGGCCGCCGGGGCCGACGCCTGGTGAGGGTCGCCGTCCGCGGCGTCGAACTCGCCGTCGAGGACCGGGGGAGCGGGGCCGCGGTCGTCTGGGGTCACGGCCTCACCTCGTCCATGGCGGGGGACGACCAGCTGGGGATCCTGCACCCGCACCTGCCCGAGGACCGCTACCGGCTGGTGCGCTACGACGCCCGGGGCCACGGCGGCTCGACCGGCTCCACCGAGCCCGCCGACTACGTCTACGCCGCCCTGGCCGAGGACCAGCTGGCCCTGGCCGACGCGCTGGGCCTCGACCGGTTCGTCGCCTCCGGCGCGTCGCTGGGGACGGGCACCGCCCTCCACGTGGCCGTCCGGGCCCCCGAGCGGGTCCGGGCCCTGGTGCTGGTGATCCCGCCCACGGCCTGGGAGGGACGGCGGGACCAGGGTGGTCGCTACCACGAGTCGGCCCGGCTGGTGGCCGAGGAGGGCATCGACGCCCTGATCGCCCAGGCCGAGGCCGAGCCCCTCCCGGCGGTCTTCGAGCCCTACGCCGATCTCCTCCGGGCCGGGATCCGGGCCCGCTACGAGCCCTTCGACCCCGAGGTGCTGGCGGCGCTGCTCACCGGCGTCGGCGGCTCCGACCTGCCGGGCCGGGACGAGGTGGCGGCCATCCGGGTCCCCACCCTGGTGCTGGCCTGGGAGGGCGACCCGATCCACCCCCGGTCGACCGCCGACGAGCTGGGTGCGCTGATCCCCGGGGCCGAGGTGCACGTGGCCGCCGACCTGGCCGAGGCCACCACCTGGCGGGGGCGCATCCTCGACTTCCTCGACGGGGTGTGATCAGACGGCGTCGGGCTCGTGGCCCGGGCGCCACTTGATGTTGCAGCCGATGCTCGGGACCTGGTCCGCCGACACCGGCGTCCCGGCCAGGAGGGCGTCCACGGCGGCGACGAGGTCGGCGCCGGTCACCGGGAGGTCGTTGCCCGGACGGCTGGCGTCGAACTGGCCCCGGTAGGCCAGGGTCCCGGCGGCGTCGAACACGAAGAGGTCGGGGGTGCAGGCGGCCCGGAAGGCGGCAGCCACCGACTGGTCGTCGTCCCGCAGGTACGGGAAATCCCAGCCGTGGGCCTCGGCCTGGGCCCGCATCCCGTCGGGCCCGTCCTGGGGGTAGGCCTCGACGTCGTTGGACTGGACGGCCACGACCCGGGCGCCGCGGGCGGTCAGGTCGGCGGCCACCTCACCGAAGCGGGCCTCGAGGTGCTTCACGTAGGGGCAGTGGGGGCACACGAAGGCCACGACGAGGGGGGCACCGGCCAACTCGTCGCTGGTCCAGGTCCGCCCGTCGAGGTCGGGCAGGGCGAAGGCGGGCAGCGGCGAGCCGAGCGGGAGCATGACCGAGGGCGTGGCGACCATGCCGCCGTTCTACCCCTCCCCACCGAAATTGCGCCGATCTGTTGCGCCCAGCGCAACAAATCGACGCAATTTGGCATGGTGGGGTGGTGGAGGACGGGGACTGGGTGGCGCTGGTGGACGCCGGCGCGGTGACCCCTGGCGGCATCGTGGAGGCCGAGCACGGTGACCTCGACCTGGTCGTGTGGCGCACCGCCGACGGCCGGCCCTGTGTGATGGACGCCCGCTGCCCCCACCAGTGGTCCCATCTCGGCGCCGAGGGGGTGGTCGACGGCCCCGAGATCGTCTGTGCCAGCCACTTCTGGCGCTTCGACACCGAGGGCCACGGCTCGAAGGTCGGCATGACGGGCCGGCGGGACCCGAAGGGCGACATCACGGTCCACCCGTGCCGGGAGGTCGACGGCCGGATCGAGGCCCGGCTCCCCAACGAGTAGAAACGTCGCCGTGGAGGGCAAGCGCATCCTGATCACCGGGGCGACGGGCCAGGTCGGCCTCCCCGTCGCCTGCTCGCTGGCCACCGACAACGAGGTCGTGGCCGTGGCCCGATTCGGGGACCGTCGCGCCCGGGAGCGACTCGAGGCCGCCGGGGTCACCTGTGTGACCGCCGACCTGGCCGCCGGCGACCTGGCCGACGTCCCCGACGACCTCGACCACGTCGCCAACTTCGCCGTGGCCAAGACCGGCGACTGGTCGGCCGACCTGGCCGCCAACGTCGAGGGCCTGGGCCTGCTGCTGCACCACTGCCGGGGGGCCACCTCGGTGCTGCACTGCTCGTCGACCGCCGTCTACCAGCCCAACGGCCACCACACCTTCGCCGAGGACGACCCGCTGGGCGACAACCACCGGCCCTTCGGCTTCCTGCCCACCTACTCGATCTCCAAGATCGCCGCCGAGGCCATGGCCCGCTACGCCGCCCGCCAGTGGGACCTGCCCACCACCATCGCCCGCCTCTCGGTGCCCTACGGCGACAACGGCGGCTGGCCCGCCTTCCACTTCGAGATGATGGTGGCGGGCCACCCCGTGCCGGTGCACGAGCACGCCCCCAGCCAGTTCAACCCCATCCACGAGGACGACATCGTGGCCCAGGTGCCCCGCCTGCTCGAGGTGGCCTCGGCGCCGGCGACCGTCGTCAACTGGGCCGGCCCCGACGTCGTGTCCATCGAGGACTGGTGCCTGTACCTGGGGGAGCTGGTCGGGATCATGCCCACCTTCGCCCCGACGACCCAGACCATCGAGAGCGTGGCCGTCGACACCAGCCGGATGGAGGAGCTGATCGGCCCGGCCACCGTCCGCTGGCAGGACGGGATGGCCCGCATGGTGCGGGCCCGGCGTCCGGAGCTGTTCAGTGACTGAGGCCACCGCCGACGACCTGCGCCCCCGCATCGACCTCACCGACCGGGTCGCCCTCGTCACCGGATCGTCCCGCGGCCTGGGGGCGGCCACGGCCCGCCGGCTGGCCGCCATGGGCGCCGAGGTGGTCGTCACCTACCGCAAGCAGGAGGACCAGGCCCACGAGGTCGCCGCCGCCGTGGCCGACCTCGGGGGGGCCGCCCACGTCCACCACCTCGACGCCGGCGACCTGGCCTCCGTCGACGCCCTCTTCGACTGGCTGGCCGGCCCCGACGGGCCCGGCGGCCTCGACATCCTGGTGGCCAACGCCGCCGCCACCAGCCTGAAGCCGCTGCTCGACCAGGCCCCACACAACGTCGAGCGCACCTTCGCCATCTCGGTCTTCGGGTTCCTCCACGCCGTCCAGCGGGCCGCCCCGCTGATGGAGGCCCGCGGCGGCGGCCGCATCGTCGCCGTGTCGGGCATCGACACCGTGTCGTGGGCCCCCGCCCACGGCCTGCTCGCCGCGGCGAAGGCGGCCATGGAGATGCTCGTCCACTACCTGACCATCGAGTTGGGGGCCAAGGGCATCACCGCCGTGGGGGTCAACCCCGACGCCTTCTTCGGCGAATCCCTGCAGCTCATGCTGGGCGACTACTACGAGGTGATGATGGGCATCACCGCCCGCAGCCACCCGCTGCGCGAGACCGCCACCCCCGACGCCATCGCCGAGGTGGTGGCCCTCCTCTGCACCGACGCCGCCCGGTGGCTCTCGGGCCACACCGTGATGGCCGACGGCGCCGTGTCCTTCGCCGCCCGCGGCACCCTCATCGGCCAGACGGCCAAGATGCCCATGGACGTCCAGCGCCGCCAGGCCGGCCTCGACCCCGGGTCCGACGACCCACCCCCGGCCGCGGCACCCTCGGTCCCCGATCTGTAGGGACGTCGCGGACGGGGTCCCGTCGGCGTCCTAGGTTTGGTCCCGTGCAGGCCCTCCAACTGACCGACTGGCGCCACGACCCCTCCCTCCGGGAGGTGCCCCAACCCGACCCCGGTCCCGGCCAGGTCCTGGTGCGGGTCGGCGCCGCCGGCGCCTGCCACTCCGACCTCCACGTCATGCACGACTTCGACGGCAACGTGCTGCCGTGGTCGTTGCCCTTCACCCTCGGCCACGAGAACGCCGGCTGGGTGGAGGCGTTGGGGGCCGGGGTCACCGGCCTCGAGGTGGGTCAACCCGTCGCCGTCTACGGCGCCTGGGGCTGCGGTCGCTGCCACCGGTGCCGGCTGGGGCTCGAGAACTACTGCGAGGCCCCTGGCGCGACGGGCGTCGTCGGCGGTCTGGGGGCCGACGGCGGCATGGCCCCGTACCTCCTCGTCCCCGCCGCCCGTCACCTCGTGCCCCTGCTGGATCTCGACCCGGTCCAGGCGGCGCCGCTGACCGACGCCGGCCTCACGCCCTACCACGCCGTCAAGCGGTCGTTGCCGCTGCTGGGCGCCGGGTCCACCGCCGTGGTCATCGGCGTCGGCGGCCTCGGCCACCTCGCCGTGCAGATCCTCGAGGCCCTGTGCGGGGCCCGCGTGATCGCCGTGGACGAGCGGGAGGACGCCTTGGCCCTGGCCACCGCCGCCGGGGCCGAGCACACCGTGCTGGCCGGGCCCGACGCCGTCGCCGAGGTCCGGGGCCACACCCCCGGCGGCCGGGGCGCCGACGTCGTCCTCGACCTCGTCGGCGTCGAGGCCACGCTCGCCACCGCCGTCGGGGTGGCCCGGCCCCTGGCCCACGTCACCCTGGTGGGCATCGGGGGCGGCGCCTACCCGTTCAGCTTCTTCACCCTGCCCTACGAGGTGTCGTTGGCGACCACCTACTGGGGCTCGCTGCCCGAGCTGGTCGAGGTCGTGACCCTGGCCGAGGCGGGGCACCTCACGGCCGAGGTGACGACCTACCCGCTGGCCGATGCCGTTTCGGCCTACCGGCACCTGGCGGCGGGGGAGGTGGCCGGCCGGGCCGTCGTCGTGCCCTGAGCTGGGGGCCGCACGGCCCACTGCGAGGGGACCAACGGCCCTCTGCCGCGTATACCCCCGGGCGTATCGTCCGTGGCATGAGCAAACGTCTGGTCATCCTCGGCGGAGGGACCGGCGGCACGATCATGGCGAACCGCCTGCGGTCGGGCCATCGGGTCGACGAACTGTCGATCACGGTGGTGGACCAGGACGATCACCACGTCTACCAGCCGGGCCTCCTCTTCGTCCCCTTCGGCCTCGCCGACCCCGAGGAGATCCAGCGGACCCGCCACCGCCAGCTCCACAAGGGCATCGACTTCCTCCGCTCCGCCGTCGACCGGGTCGACGTGGCCGGCGAGCAGGTCCACCTCGCCGACGGCACCGTGCTCGACTACGACGTCCTGGTCGTCGCCACCGGCGCCCGCCTGGTCCCCGAGGAGACCGAGGGACTGCTCGGCGAGGGCTGGATGGAGAAGGTCTTCACCTTCTACGACCTCGAGGGCGCCACCGCCCTGGCCGAGGCCCTCGAGACCTTCGAGGGCGGTCGCCTCGTCGTGAACTTCGTCGAGCTGCCCATCAAGTGCCCGGTGGCCCCCCTCGAGTTCGCCTTCCTGGCCGACTGGTACTTCACCGAGCGGGGTATCCGCGATCGGGTCGAGCTGGTCTACGTCACCCCGCTCGACGCCGCCTTCACCAAGCCGGTCGCCGCCGCCACCCTCGGCGGGCTGCTGGAGGAGAAGGGCATCGAGCTGGTCACCGAGTTCAACACCGGCGAGGTCGACGG
>CAYTJS010000221.1:2783-6563 GCA_964438115.1 uncultured Iamiaceae bacterium | reverse complement strand
CCCAGGCCCGCCGACCCCGCGGCCACCGCCGCCCGCTTCCCCGCGATCCCCAGGTCCATCGGCGCTACTCGTGGGCCTCGAGGAACCCGGCGACCTCACGGACGTAGTCGGCGAAGTCGTCGAGGGCCCGGGGGACGGCGGCGGCGACCAGGTCGACCCTGATGTCGGCGTAGCGGTGGACCAGGAGGTTGCGCAGGCCGGCCACCGGCGCCAGGCGATCGGCGAGGGACGGGGACAGGACGCCGGCACCGGCGGCATCGAGATAGGACGAGCGGCCGGTGGTCGGTGCCCTGCCGGTGAGGGCCACCACCAGATGGCCGTTCACGTCGACGGCGAGGTCACTCAGGACCTGGAGCAGCCGCTCGGCCGCGGCCCGGGTGAGGGGCTCGGCGGCCAGACGGTCGGCGTCGACGGTTCGCAGGGCGGACAGCTCGTCCAACGTCTGGCGCATGAGGCGGAGCCGGCGGCCGAGCTGGTCGTGGTCGACGGGGTCAGGAACCATGGGCCAGGGCACGCCGGTCGAGGGCCCGCAGCCAGGCCGTGTCCCGCCGCTCGGCGAGGGCGGCCATCTGCTCGTTGGCGTAGAGCCCGGGCTCGGCCTCGAAGAGGGGGATGCCGACGAACGCCTCGGCCCGGAGGAGGGGCTCGGCGCCGTCCACGAGGACGAGATCGATGGTGTCGAGCTCGGTCATCGCCACCAGGTCGTCGAGCAGGGCGAGCACGTCGGGTTCGCCGAGGAAGGAGACGGCGACATCGAGGTCGGCGGGCTCGCCCCCGGGCCGGGCGGCCGACCCGAACAGGCCGAGCAGACGAACGCCGTGGCGGCGGGCGACCGAGTCGAGGGTGCCGTCCCGGGCGGCCCCCAGCAGGCGCCCGGCCGCCGCCTTCACCTCGTCCGGCGTGCTCACCGGGCCGACACTACCGACGGTGGGCCGGGCCACGCGACGACGATCGGGAGCGGCCCGCCGGTGCGCCGATCCGCCCGACGTAGCCTGGGCCGATGACCACGCCCGAGGAGGTGGGGGCCGCGCTGGCCGAGCACGGGTACCTGGCCGACGAGGGCCTGGTCACCAGCGTGTTCCTCGCCCTCACCCTCCACCGGCCCCTCCTGCTCGAGGGCGAGGCCGGGGTGGGCAAGACCGAGCTGGCCAAGGTCCTGGCGGCGTGGACGGGCGGCGAGCTCATCCGCCTCCAGTGCTACGAGGGCATCGACGTGGCCCAGGCCGTCTACGAGTGGGACCACGCCCGCCAGCTGCTGCACCTGCGCACCGCCGAGGCCACCGGCCGGGCGACCGGGACCGGGGCCGAGGCCCTCGAGGACGAGCTCTACACCGAGCGCTTCCTCGTCCGGCGGGCCCTGCTGCGGGCCATCGACCACGCCGAGGGCCCGCCTCCGGTGCTGCTCATCGACGAGCTGGACCGGGCCGACGACGAGTTCGAGGCCTTCCTGCTCGAGATCCTCTCCGACCACCAGGTGACGGTGCCCGAGCTGGGGACGTTCCGGGCGACCGTGCCCCCGGTGGTGGTCATCACCTCCAACCGCACCCGCGACGTGCACGACGCCCTGAAGCGCCGCTGCCTCTACCACTGGGTCGACCACCCCGACTTCGAGCGCGAGGTCGCCATCATCGGCCTGCGGGCGCCGGGGGCCGGGGAGGCCCTGGCCCGGCAGGTGGCCGCCGCCGCCGAGAGCCTGCGGTCCCTGGGCCTCTACAAGCCCCCAGGGGTGGCCGAGACCATCGACTGGGCCGAGGCCCTGGCCGCCCTGGGTCGCCGCCGCCTCGACGAGGCGACCGTGGACGCCACGCTGGGCACGGTGGTGAAGTACCGCGAGGACCAGCAGCGGGTCCGCGACCACGGCGTCGTCGCCCTCGTCGAGCAGGCCCTGGCCCGCAGTGCCTGACGGCGCCGTCCTCGACGGGGACCGGGTGGCAGTGGCCTTCGGTCGGGTGGCCCGGGCGAACGGGTTGGCCGTGCCCGTCGACGCCGTGGTCAACCTGGCCCGGGCCTGGGCCGCCGTCGGTCCCGAGCGCCCGGAGCGGGTCTACTGGGCGGGGCGGGCGACGCTCGTCCGTCGCCCCGAGGACGTGACCGCCTACGACGCCGCCTTCGCCGCCTGGTTCGGCGGGCTGGCCGCCCCGGACCCCACCGCCCCGGCCGTCGTGGCCGTGCCGGTGGTGGTCGACGACAGCGACCCCGGCGAGGGTGCGGCGCCCCCCGACGATGCCGGCGGACCCACGACCGTGGTGCGCTGGTCGGCCACCGAGGTCCTGCGCCACAAGGACCTGGCCGCCTGCACGCCGGCCGAGCGGGAGGAGGCCCTGGCCCTCTTCGACCGGGTGCGGGCCCACCAGCCGCCCCGTCCGGCCCGGCGCACCCGCCCTGACCGCCGGACGACCGGTCGCCCCGACCTGGCCCGTACCACCCGCTCGGCCCTGCGCCTCGGGGGCGAACCGGTGCGTCTGGTCGGCCGTCGCCCCGCCACCCGGCCGCGGCCGGTGGTCCTGCTCGTCGACGTGTCGGGCTCGATGGCGCCCTACGCCCGGGCCCTGCTGCGCTTCGCCCAGGTGCTGGTGGCCGGCGGCGGCCGGGTCGAGGCCTTCGCCCTCGGGACCCGCCTGACCCGGCTCACCCGGCGGCTGGCCGGCCGCGACCCCGACGAGGCCCTGCGGGCGGCCACCGCCGAGGTGGACGACTGGGAGGGCGGCACCCGCCTCGGGCCCTGTCTGCGGCGCTTCAACGACGACTGGGGGGTGCGGGGCCTGGCCCGGGGGGCGGTGGTCCTGGTGCTCTCCGACGGCTGGGACCGGGGCGACCCCGAGGTGCTGGGGGAGGAGGTGGCCCGGCTCCACCGGGTCACCCACCGCCTGGTGTGGGTCAACCCGCTGAAGGCTGGGCCCGGCTACGAGCCCCTGGCCCGGGGCATGGCCGCGGCGCTGCCCCACGTGGACGAGTTCGTCGAGGGCCACTCGGTGGCCTCGCTGGAGGACCTGCTGGAGGTGCTGGGATGAAGGACCTGCTGGACGACCTCGACCGGTGGCGGGCCGACGGCCGCCGCGTGGCCCTGGCCCGGGTCGTCGACGTCGACGGCTCGGGTCCTCGGGGTCCGGGTGCGGCCATGGCCGTGAGCGAGGACGGCGAGGTGGCCGGCTCGGTGTCGGGCGGGTGCGTGGAGGGGGCCGTGGTCACCGAGGCCCTCGACGTCCTGGCCACCGGCGACCGTCGGGTGGTCACCTTCGGCTACTCCGACGACGAGGCCTTCGCCGTCGGCCTCACCTGCGGCGGCACCATTCACCTCTTCATCGAGCCCCTGGACTGGTAGCGGTGGCCGACATGGTGTACGAGGCGCTGGCCGCCGCCCTGCGCGACGACCGCCCGGTGGCGCTGGTCACCGTCGTCGACGGTCCCCACTGCGGGGCCAAGCTCCTGGTGGGTCCCGACCGCCCGGCCCTCGGCACGCTGGGTGACGCCGACCTGGACCGGGTCGTGGCTCGTGACGCCCTGGCCCAGCTGGCCTCGGGGCGGACCGACCGCCGCCACTACGGCCCCCAGGGTCAGGCCCGCGAGGACGTGGTCGACGTGTTCATCGAGGCCTTCGCCCCGCCGCCGCGGATGCTCATCTTCGGGGCCGTGGATTTCACCGCCGCCCTGGCCCGGGCCGCCAAGTTCCTCGGGTTCCACGTCACCGTCTGCGATGCCCGCGAGGTGTTCGCCACCGAGCGCCGCTTCCCGATGGCCGACGAGGTGCGGGTCACGTGGCCGGGGCCGATGTTCGACGAG
>CAYTJS010000221.1:0-2773 GCA_964438115.1 uncultured Iamiaceae bacterium | reverse complement strand
CGTGGGCGACCGGCTGGGCCCGGCCGACGCCATCTGCGTCCTCACCCACGACGCCAAGTTCGACGTGCCCGCCATCCGCGCCGCCCTGGCCACCGACGTGGGCTACCTGGGGGCCATGGGGTCCCGGCGCACCCACGCCGCCCGGGTCGAGCGCCTGCGGGAGGAGGGGGTCGACGAGGCCGGACTCGGGCGCCTGATGGCCCCCATCGGCCTCGACATCGGCGCCCGCACCCCCGAGGAGACCGCGGTGTCCATCTGCGCCGAGATCATCGCCCGCCGCACCGGCCGGACCGCCGCGTCCCTCACCACCACCGACGGCCCCATCCACTGAGTTCCGGGCGCCCGCCCGGCCCGGTTCGTCCTCGTTCTGTCGCGGGATTTCGGGTCAGAAGTGCCGATCCCGCGACCAGAACGGGTGGGGTGGCCTCAGGCGGGGAGCCAGACG
The DNA here is from genome assembly GCA_964438115.1 of uncultured Iamiaceae bacterium. Taxonomy (GTDB): domain Bacteria; phylum Actinomycetota; class Acidimicrobiia; order Acidimicrobiales; family DATDAH01; genus DATDAH01. Next base: position 2,328 of record CAYTJS010000221.1, on the reverse strand, counting down.
GGGAGGGCGACGCCGTCGGCGAGGGGGTCGGTGGCGGTGACGTCGTCGACGGGGGCGACGAGCAGGCGGGCCCGGCCGTCGGACCAGGCGACCCGACTGCCGTCGGGGGCCAGGCGGCGCCCTGCAGGCCCTGGCCCAGTTCCTGGACGGCGCCGTCGTCGAGGTCGGCCAGCAAGGTGGTGGTGCCGTCCGGGCCGGTGACGGTCACCAGGGCCGCCGGACCGGCGGTGGCGACCACTGGGAGGCCGACGACCTGGCTCCCGGCCGCCAGGTCGACCACGGTGACCACCTCGCCGTCGGTGGTGTCGACGGCGAGGACCTGGCGGCCGCCGATCCCGCCCTGACCGTCGGTCTGGACGAAGGGGACCCAGCGCCGGGGTTGCCCGCCGAACCCGGGGACGAGGCCGGTCAGCTCGTCGAGGTCGGTGACCGTGGCGTCGCCGGCGTCGAGCAGGGCCCAGGTCGGCCCCGCCCCGGTCGGGACCAGCACGCCGGCGCCGACGGCGATCGGCGGCGCCTCGCCGCTCCACGGCACCGTGGCCAACGGCTCGCCCCCGTCCTCCTCCACGAGGACGACCGAATCGCCCCGGCCCAGCACGACGCGGTCCCCGGCGGCGAGGGCGCCGCCGCCTTCGTCGCTGACCACGGTGGCCTCGCCCCCGGCCACGGGGACGAGGGTGATCCCGTCGTCGGCGCTCACCAGGACGCGGGTGCCGTCGTCGGTCAGCTCGCCGGCGGTCCCGCCCAGGTCGCGGTCGTCGTCGGGCGCGGCGGAGGGGACCACCCGGACGCCCTGGTCGCTGGTGAGCACCACGTGGGCCTCGTCGGGCGTGACCTCGGCGCCGAGGACGGCGCCGACCCCGGTGGCGGCCAGGAGGTCGGTGACGGTGCCGTCGTCGAGGTCGACCAGGGCCGCCGCCTCGCCGGTCGGCGCCAGCAGGACGGCGATGGTGGTCCCCCCGCCGGTCACCGCCGACGCCGAGTAGGCCAGGTCGACCTCGCCCACCCGGAGGCCGAGGTCGGTGACCGTCCCGTCGGCGGCGTCGACCAGCACGATCGTCGCCCCCTGCTCGTAGAAGGCCCGGTCGGGACCGGCGGCGACACCGCGGGCCAGGTCGGTCACCGGGATCTCGCGCCCGTCGTCGCCCGCCGGGTCGACCACGACCACCGTGTCGGTGAGGGTGCCGCCGTCGGCGGCCTGACCCACGAGGAGGCCGGGGCGGGCGGCCGGCCCCCCGTCCTGGTCGGACCCGCTCCTGGCGTCGTCGTCGCCGCAGGCGGCCAGGACCAGGGCCAGGGCGAGGGCGGGGACGAGGAGCCGGGCGGTTGAGGGGCGGGGCCGCGGTCGTCGCACGGCCCCGAGGTTGCCAGAATGCCCCCGTGGCGGACCTACCCGAGCCCCTCGTCTCGGACGCCGACCGGGACGACGTGGTCGAGCGGCTGCGGGCCGCGTGCGGTGAGGGCCGCCTCAGCCTCGACGAGTTCGCCGACCGCGTCGGCGACGTCTACCGGGCCCGGACGGCGGCCGACCTGGTCCCGCTGACCGCCGATCTGCCGGTGCCGGCCCCGGCGCCGGCCGAGCCGGAGCCGCCGGCGGTCGAGCGGGTGGTGGGCGTCTTCGGCTCCGCCCACCGCTCGGGGCCGTGGCGCCCGGCCGACCCCACCGACGCCGTGGCCGTGCTCGGTGCCTGCCAGCTCGACCTGACCGCCGTCGACCTCGCCGCCGAGACCCACATCCGGGCCACCGCCGTCCTCGGCGGGGTCGAGGTGCTGGTTCCCGAGGGGGGCGACGTCGACCTGGGCGGCTTCGCCGTCCTCGGCAGCCGCGACGACCGCACCCGCCGGTCCCGCGTGCCCGGCGCCCCGGTGGTGCGGGTCGAGTGCCGGGCCGTGCTGGGCGGCGTCACCGTGCGCACCCACCGCTTCCGGTCCCGGTGAGCACCCTCGCCGTCGTGCTCGCCGCCGGGGCGGGACGGCGCTTCGGCGGCGACAAGCTCCGGGCCCCGTTCCGGGGTCGGCCCCTGCTGGCCTGGGCCCTCGACGACGCCCGGACCGCCGGCCTCGACGACCTGGTGGTGGTGACCGGTGCCGACGACCTGGCCGACCTCGTGCCCGCCGGCGTACGCACCGTCGCCAACGAGCGCTGGGCCGAGGGCCAGGCCACCTCGCTGCAGGCGGCGGTGGCCGTGGCCCGGGCCGACGGCCACGACGCCCTCGTCGTCGGCCTGGCCGACACGCCGCTGGTCGGGGCGGCGGCCTGGCGGGCGGTGGCCGCGTCCACGGTGACGCCCATCGCCGTGGCCGACTTCGGCGGCCGGCGCCGACCGC
>CAYTJS010000220.1:0-6572 GCA_964438115.1 uncultured Iamiaceae bacterium | reverse complement strand
CACGGCCACGAACGGCCGCTTCGGGTCGTTGCGCACGCCGAGGAGGACCTCGACCTCCCGGGCCAGCAGGCGCCCGGCGGCGCTGGGCAGGGTCCGGGGCGGTCCCACGATCGAGGCATGCGCCCGGTGCGACGCCCCGAAGGCGTCGTTCACGTAGCCGTCCTGGCCCTCGACCAGGCGGGCCACGGTGGCGGGGTCGTCGGCGGTCTCACCCGGGTCGAAGCGCAGGTTCTCGAGCAGGGCCACGCCCGGCGCCAGCTCGGCCAGGCGGGCCATCACCGGTTCGAGCGAGAAGGCCGGGTCCGGGCCCTTGGGCCGGCCCAGGTGGCTCATGGCGGTCACCACCGCCCCCCGCTCGGTCAGCCAGTGCAGCGTGGGCAGGGCCGACCGGATGCGCAGGTCGTCGGTGATGACGCCGTCGGCCATGGGCACGTTGAAGTCGGCCCGGACCAGGATCCGCTTGCCCTCGAGACCCCCGAGGCTCGCCTCGAGGTCCTCGAGGGTGGGGACGTGGCCCCCGCTCACTTGCCGGCGACGATGGCGGCGAGGTCGACGAGGCGGTTCGAGTAGCCCCACTCGTTGTCGTACCAGCCGAGGACCTTGACCATGTTGCCCATGGTCATGGTCAGCTTCGAGTCGAAGGTGCACGACGCCGGGTTGCCCACGATGTCGGAGGACACCAGCGGCTCGTCGCTGAAGTCGAGGACCTTGGCCAGCGGGCCCGACTCGGCGGCGGCCCGGTAGGCCTCGTTCACGTCGTCGACGGTCACGTCCTGGTCGAGCAGGCCCACGAAGTCGGTGATCGAACCGTCGGGGATGGGCACCCGCAGCGAGGTGCCGTCCAGCTTGCCCTGCATCGACTGCAGCACCAGGCCGGTGGCCCGGGCGGCGCCGGTCGACGACGGGACGATGTTCACCGCTGCGCCCCGCGCCCGGCGCAGGTCGCTGTGGGGGCCGTCCACCAGGCTCTGGTCGCCCGTGTAGGCGTGGATGGTCGTCATCAGGCCCTTCTGGACGCCGAAGGCGTCGTCGAGCACCTGGATCATGGGCACGAAGCAGTTGGTCGTGCAGGAGGCGTTGGAGACGACCTGGTGGGCCTCGGGGTCGAAGGTGTCGTCGTTGACGCCCACCACGAAGGTGGCGTCGGCGTCGGTGCAGGGGGCCGAGACGATGACCCGGGGGGCGCCGGCCTCGAGGTGGGCGGCGGCCTTGTCGCGGCTGGTGAAGAAGCCGGTGGACTCGATGACCACGTCGACGCCGAGATCACCCCACGGCAGCTTCGCCGGGTCCCGCTCGGCCAGGACCTGGAGGGTGTCGCCGTCGACGGAGATGCCGTTCTCCACGGCCTTGATGTCGTAGGGCAGCTTGCCCATGACCGAGTCGTACTTGAGCAGGTGGGCCATCGTGTCGATCGACCCGAGGTCGTTGACGGCGACGAAGTCGATGTCGGCGCCCTGCTCCTTGGCGGCCCGGAAGAAGTTGCGGCCGATGCGGCCGAAGCCGTTGACGCCGACGCGGATGCTCATGGGGGGTTCGCTCCTGTGGTTGCTCGCGACGAAGCGACGCCGGGGGCGTCGCGACCTGGCCGCAACCTTACCGAGCGAGGTCCCGGTGGGTCACGGTGGGCGCCAGGCCCCGGGTCCGGAGGTGGGCGGCCACGGCCTCGGCGATGGCCACCGACCGGTGGCGGCCCCCGGTGCAGCCGAAGGCCACGGTGAGGTAGCTCTTGCCCTCGGCTTCGTAGGCGGGCAGCAGCAGGTCGAGCAGGTCGGTGATGCGCTCGAGGAAGGCCACCGCCTCGGGCTGGTCGAGGACGAAGCGGCGCACGGGCTCGTCCAGGCCGCTCTGGGGCCGCAGGGCCTCGTCCCAGTGGGGGTTGGGCAGGAACCGGCAGTCGAGCACCAGGTCGGTGTCGAGCGGGATCCCGTGCTTGTAGCCGAAGGAGACCACGGTGGTCTGCATGCCGTGGGCGGGGTCGTCGGTGCCGAACAGGTCCCGGATGCGGTCCCGCAGCTGGTGGACGTTCAGCTCGGAGGTGTCGACCACCACGTCGGCCTCGGCCTTCACCGGCTCGAGGATCGCCCGCTCGTAGGCGATGGCCTCGGCCAGGCTGCGCTCGTCCCCTGCCGTGGGGTGACGGCGGCGGGTGCCCTCGTAGCGGCGGATGAGGACCTCGGTGCTGGCGTCGAGGAACAGCACCCGCACCCGGGTGCGGGCCGCCCGCAGCGTGGCCACCGACGGCAGCACCTGCTCCAGCTCGGAGGTGGTGCCCACCGCCAGGGCCACCCGCTCGTAGGCGTCGTCGCCGGCGGCCAGTTCGGCGACCTTGGGGATGAGGGTGGGCGGCAGGTTGTCGATGACGAACCAGCCCAGGTCCTCCAGGTCGTCGGCGGCCGAGGACCGACCGGCGCCCGACAGCCCGGCGATGATGACGAACTCCCCGATGGCCAAACCCTACCGACCGGCCCGGGGCCGCCGACGGAGGGTCCATGACCGAGGCCGCGACGTCGGCACCGCCGACGACCGACGCCGCCACCCGGGCGGCCCGGCGCGCCGTGGTGGCCTGCGCCGCCGTCCTCTCGGTCGTCTACGCCCTGGTCACCCCCGCCGGCCCCCGGGGCCACGCCGACCACTTCACCTACCTGCGCACGATCCGGTACATGCAGGACGGCGACGGCTACTACGACGCCATGCGCCAGGCCTTCCTGGACATCGACACCGTCCTCGGCCACGCCCGGGCCTACCGGATGCCCAGCGCCTTCCTGGTGTGGCGCTGGATCCCCGAGGAGGCGCTCTACGGCGCCTTCCTGCTGTTCGTGGTCGTGGGGGCCACGGCGCTCTTCGCCCGCCTCACCCCCAACCCCTGGCTGGCCCTGCCCGTCACCGTCTACCTGCTGATGACCGGCCGGATGCCGGGCGGCGACATCACCGAGGCGTGGCTGCTCGTCGAGTACTGGTCGATCCCCTTCCTCGTGGGCGGGGTCCTGGCCTGGCAGCAGCACCGGGACGGGCTCAGCGCCGGCCTGTTCTGCGCCGCTGCCCTCCTGCGCGAGGTGAGCGCCCCGGTGCTCGTCCTCGGCCTCGTCGCCGCGTACCGGGCGGGGCGACCCCTGCGCCCGTGGCTGGTCGGCCTGGGGGTCTTCTTCGTCGGCTTCGCCGTCAACCTGCGCATCGCCCAGGGCCTGATCGACCCGCCGGGCAACGACGCCGTCCTCTGGGGCACCGGCAGCCCGCCCGGCTCGATCGTCGACATGGCCACCTGGATGCTCCCCGGCCCCGCCGTGATCTGGCTGGCCCTGTGGGCGGCGGCGATCTGGCAGGCCCACCGGCGGGACCTGCTCGTGCTCCTCGCCCCGATCCTGGGGCTGCCCTTCCTCGGGCTGTTCGTCGACCGGCCCTACTGGGGCCTGGTGGTCGTCCCGTTCATCCTCGTCCTGGGCGGCGAGGCCGTGGTCGACGGGGTCAGCGCCGCTCGGCGACGAGCAGCAGCAGGCGCGGGATCGTCGCCGCGTCCTGGTACTCCGGCGCCCGGGCCAGGAAGCCCGGCGGCGGCGGGGGCTCCTCCATCCGCGTGATGGTGAGGCCGGCCTCGGCCATCAGGTTCACGTAGCGCGACAGGGGCCGGTGCACGAAGGGCAGGACCACGCCCGGCGCCACTTCCTCGGCCCGTACGTCCTCCACCAGGTAGGGCCCCACCCGCCAGTACTGCTCGGGCGGGTCCATGATCTGGTCGTCCACCCAGCCGCTGTCGGGCACCTGCAGCAGGGGGTGGTTGAGGAAGAGCAGGAACCGGCCGCCGGGGGCGAGCGCCCGGGCCACCTCGGCCGCGGCGGGAACCGGGTCGACGATGTGCTCGAAGACCAGGCAGGCCACCACGGCGTCGAAGCCGGCGGTGGCGCACGGGAGGGCCTCGGCGCCGGCCCGCAGGTAGGTCGGGCCGCCACCCCGGGCCACGGCGGCCCGCACCTGGCCCATCGTCGGGTCGAGGCCGACCACCCGGGCGCCGAGGGCGGCGGCCCGCCGGGCCAGCTGACCCTCCCCCGTGCCGATGTCGAGCACCCGGGTCGCCCCGGCCAGGTACTGCTCGGCCAGCGGGAGGAGCTGCTCCTCGTACTCGGCGTCGGCGCCGTCGGTGAAGCCTTCCTGCCACCAGACGGCGTGGCGCTCCCAGGCGTCCTCGGTCCCCGCGGGCAGGTCGGTCACGAGCGACCGCCCGGCGAGTGGATCTTGTCGTGGACGGCCCGGGCCACCTCGTCGGGCAGCCAGGGCAGGGCCAGCAGCTCGTCCAGCTCGGCCTTCTTCACCGCCGTCACCCCACCCAGCTCCTTCACCAGTCGCTTGCGCCGCACCGGGCCCAGGCCGGGGATGTCGTCGAGGACGGAGCGGGTCATGCGCTTGTTGCGCAGCTCGCGGTGGTAGCCGATGGCGAAGCGGTGGGCCTCGTCCCGCACCCGCTGCAGCAGGTAGAGGGCCTCGGACTGGCGGGGGATGCGGATGGGCTCGGCCCGCCCGGGGACGTAGACCTCCTCGAAGCGCTTGGCCAGCGACGCCACCGGGATCTCCTCGTCGAGGCCGAGGTCGCGCACCACCCGCTCGGCCACCGAGAGCTGGCCCTTGCCGCCGTCGACCAGGAGCAGCTGCGGCGGGTAGGCGAAGCGGCCCTCCCGCTCCCCCACCGGCACCTCGCGCTCGGCCAGGTAGGCGGTGAGGCGGCGGGTCAGCACCTCCTCCATGGCGGCGAAGTCGTCGTTGCCCGGCACGTCACGGATCTTGAAGCGGCGGTACTGCGACTTCTTGGGGAGGCCGTCCTCCATGACCACCATCGACCCGACGTAGTCGGTGCCCTGGATGTGGCTCATGTCGTAGCACTCGATGCGCAGGGGGGCGGCGGGCAGGCCCAGGTGGTCCTGCAGTTCGTTGAGGGCCCGGGCCCGGCTGTTGTGGTCGCTCGAGCGGCGCAGCCGGTGGCGGGTGAACTCCTCGGCGGCGTTGCGGGTCACCGTCTCCTGCAGCGCGCGCTTGCCGCCCCGCCGGGGCACCCGGATGGTGACCGCGCTCCCCCGCTGGTCGCTCAGCCAGCGCTCGTAGAGGTCGGTGTCGTCGGGCTCGGACGGCACCAGCACGGTCTTGGGCAGGCCGAGGGGCTGGGGCTCGCCGTAGAGGCCCTCGATGACGTCGCCGACGAGCTCGCCGGGGGCCAGGTCCTCGACCTTGTCGAGCACGAAGCCCTTGCGGCCGACGACCCGACCCCGGCGCACGAAGAAGACCTGCACCGCCGCCTCGAGGTCGTCCTCGGCCAGGCCGATGACGTCGAGGTCCTCGTTGCGCTCGGCCACCATCTGCTGGCGCTCGATGGCCTTGCGCACGCTGCCGAGCTGGTCGCGCAGGCGGGCGGCCCGCTCGAACTCGAGGGCGTCGCTGGCCTGGCGCATCTCGGCGTCGAGGCGCTTCACGATGGCGTCGGTGTCGCCGTCGAGGAAGGCCAGCAGCTCGTCGGTGAGGGCCCGGTAGGCCTCGGGGTCGATCTCGCCCACGCAGGGCCCCGAGCACTTCTCGATGTGGAAGAGGAGGCAGGGACGGCCCTGGCGCTCGTGGAGGTGGAACTTGTTGTCCGAGCAGGTCCGCAGCGGGAAGGTGCGCAGCAGCAGGTCCAGGGTCTCGCGGATGGCGTAGGCGTGACCGAAGGGGCCGTAGTAGCGCACGCCCTTGCGCTTGGCCCCCCGCATGACCATGGGCCGGGGCCACTCGTCGCCCACGGTGACCGCCAGGAACGGATAGCTCTTGTCGTCGACCAGGCGCACGTTGAAGCGCGGCCGGTGGGCCTTGATGAGGTTGTACTCCAGCATCAGGGCCTCGACGTCGTTGGCCACCTGGATCCACTCGACGGACTCGGCGGTGGCCACCATCTGGGCCGTGCGGGGCGGCAGGTTCCGGGCGAAGTAGTTCGACAGCCGGGACCGCAGCGACTTGGCCTTGCCCACGTAGATGACCCGACCGTCGCGGTCCTTGAACTGGTAGGAGCCGGGGGCGTCGGGGATGGTGCCGGCGGGTGGGCGTTCGACCATGGCACCGCCCAGCCTACGAACCGGGAACAACCGCCCGGGGGGCCGGGGTTGTAGAGTCCGACGACCGGTCCGGCATCCGGTGACAATCAGGTTCCGAGGGCGACATCCCCGTGGCGAGGCGACCGGACTGCCCCCACCGCTCACATCGGAGCCCTCCATGGGAGGTCCAACCGAATGCTGCGACTGCAGGCACCCCTCGCCGAGACCTATCGGGACGCGGCCGACGACGACCTGGCCGAGCGCATCCGCGCCGCCAAGGAGGCCCTGGGCCGCGACGTGTTCGTGCTCGGGCACCACTACCAGCGCGACGAGGTCATGCGCTGGGCCGACGCCCGGGGCGACTCGTTCAAGCTGGCGCAGTTGGCCAAGGCCCGGCCCGAGGCCAGGTACATCGTCTTCTGTGGCGTGCACTTCATGGCCGAGTCGGCCGACATCCTCACCACCGACGACCAGGCCGTCATCCTCCCCGACCTGAACGCCGGCTGCTCCATGGCCGACATGGCCGAC
>CAYTJS010000219.1:0-6603 GCA_964438115.1 uncultured Iamiaceae bacterium | reverse complement strand
ACCGGCTGGCCATCGTCGGCTCGGGAGTCGAGGGCGCTGAGGTCCAGGTCGGGGTCGCCCAACACCGGGTTTGCGGTCCGAGGCGCCTCGTCGCCGACGGTGGGGACCTCATGGCGGGCCAGGACCTCGAACGCGGCGGTTACCTCGAACGGCTCGTCGTCGAGGCTCCCCGTGATGACAGCTTCCCAGTAGCCGTCCTGGTCGAACGCCACCGGGCCGGTGGCGTAGACGCCCAGGGCCTCGGAGGCCTCGACGAAGGCTGGGCCGGGTTCCTGGTCGTCGACGTCCTGACCGGGCAGCGGCAGGAACCGCGCGGTCGCGGCGGGGGAAGCGGTTGCGTCGCCTGTCTGGTCGGCAGGACGGAACGCGACCTCCACCGATCCGTACGCCACCGATTCGAACTCCGGTCCGGTGAGTCCGACCAGGAACCGAGCCGGGTCGTCGGCCGCCAGGTCGTAGCTGGCCACGATGGCCGCCACCTGTGGCCCGTCGGTCGTCTGCTGCGCCTCTTCCGTGGAGCACGCAGCGCCGGCGACGACGGTGGCGACGAGCAGGAACGACAGCCGACTCATGAACACGGTCCTGGTCCTGGTTGGTCAAGGAGAGCCTGTGCGGCGCTGGCGGCCTCGGCCAGGGTCGCGAGGTCGTCGGCGAGGACGTCGGGCTCGAGGTTCCTCTGGTCCAGATCCGCTTCCACCTGTTCCTTGGCTTCGAGCAAGCGGGCCGCGAGGGTCCTGTCCACCTGGGTGACCTCGGCGGCCAGCTCATGGAGGGGCTGGTGGGCGCGGTCGGTGAACTGAGCTCGGGCGGCGTCGACGTCGGCCCCGGCTGCGTCTTCCACCGCTTGGCAGAGCTCGGCGACCAGCGGGTCGGGCTCTTCGCTCCCATCGGATCCGTCTCCGCAACCTGTGACGACGAACAACAGCGCCACGCCGCACGCCGTTCTGCGCCCGACGCTCATGGGAAGAGCAACTCGTCGATCGTCTCTTCGAGCTCGGCTTCGTCCATCTCGCCGAGCCGGGTGGCCAGCAGCTCGCCGTCTGCGGAGATGAACGCAGTCGCCGGCAGCCCGACCGCGCCGTAGTCCGCGGCCACGCTGCCGTCGGGATCGCGGCCGGTGACGTACGTGATGCCGGTCTCCTCGAGGAGCTGCAGGGCTGCCGTCGGGCTGTCCTGGTGGTTGACCCCCACGAACACGACGCGATCGCCCAGACGTTGGTGGACTGCTTCGAAGGCCGGCATCTCGGTCCGGCAGGGCACGCACCACGACGCCCAGAAGTTGAGCACCACCGGTCGCCCGGCCAGGTCTGCCAAGCCGATGGTTTCCGCCGGTGCTCGGAGGTCCTCCAGAGCGAAGGCCGGAGCGTCCCTTTCCGCTCGTCGGAGACTGGTCGGATCCGCCTCTGGCCGTCCAGCCAAGTACCCGACCGAGGCGGCTGCTCCGACGGCGGCGCCGACCGCCCACCAGTTCCACCGTCGCCGGGGGCGCGTCGACGTGTCATCCATCGCGACCAGCGCCTCCTGCTTCCTGAAGGAGCGCCTCGAGGTCCTCGACACGGACCCCGCCCACGATCCTGGCTGCGACTCGACCATCCGGATCGACGAGGAACGACTCAGGGACCCCGGTCACCGCGAAGTCGAGGGCCACGCGGCCATCGGGGTCGATCACCATCGGCCAATCCCCGCCCTCGGCCTCTCGGAACTCTCGGACGGCCTCCACGTCGTCGTCGTAGATGACCCCGATCACGGTCGCGTCGCCCTGTCGCCGATGACGGTTCTGAAAGCGGACGAGCTCGGGGTGTTCCTCGCGGCAGGGCACACACCACGTGGCGAAGAAGTTGACGACGACCCACTGTCCCCGGAGCAGGTCCAGATCGAACTGCTCACCGTCGATCGTCTCGCCACGGACCGCAGGGGCAGCCCTTCCCACCAGCGGCGAGTCGGCGGCGCGAGTCGTCGCCGGCCGGGAGGTGGCGAGCACGATCACGAGTGCGATCGCCGCGAGGGCGACGGCGGCCGCGATGAGGCGGATCGAGTGCGAGCGCCGCGGCGCGGCGTTCAGATCGGAGGCCATCCGGACTCCGCGAACCATCGTTGCAACGGCCGGAAGAGTGGCTGCCATTCTCCCATGACGAACAGCACACCGACCCCGACGAGCAGCATCCCGCCCAGCACCTCTATCCGCCGGCCGTTGCGCCTGAGCCAGCCGAGCGAGGTCTGCGCCTTCCCGAACCCGAGTGCCAGCAACACGAAGGGCACCCCCAAGCCGAGCGAGTAGAGCGCCAGCAGCACCCCGCCCCAGAGGACCGTGCCGCTCACGGCGGCGGTGGTGAGGATCGTCGCCAGGACCGGTCCGATGCACGGAGCCCATCCGGCGGCGAAGGCCATGCCCATCGGGAATGCCCACGCCGGGCCTCGGGGCAAGCGGCTCAGGTCGTAGCGCCGTTCCCTCATCAGGGCTGGGATCCGGAGCAGACCCATCGTGGACAGCCCCATGACGATGATCACGAGGCCAAACCAGCGCACGATCGTGTCCTGGTGGCGGAGGAGCACGGTTCCGAGCAGGGTTGCCCCGACTCCGAGGGTCACGAAGACCGCAGTGAAGCCACCCACGAACAGGAGCGCGGCTCTCAGGATGACTCGACGAGCGTCCCGCTGGTCCAAGTCCGAGACCGGCAGCGCTGAGACGTAGCTCAGGTAGCCGGGGATCAGGGGCAGGCAGCAGGGTGAGCTGAACGAGATGAACCCGGCGACGACCGCCACCAAGGGCAGCGTGACCGTCTCCATCAGGTGCCCGGTGCCTTCGAGTCGAGCCGGAGCGACACAGGTGGTGGCTGGCGCCAGCAGGCAGCCATGTCAAGACCTCCTTCGAACGGGTGGGCGCCCCGACGGGCCGTCGGGGCGTGTCGGGGCGCGCTTCAGCGCGCCAGGGCCACCTGTGGAGGTCGTTCGAGGAGTGCGCCGCGCAGCAGTCCGGTGAGCACGGTTGGCCGTAGCAGGAGGCGTCGTGCAATCAGGGTGAGCGCGAGAGCGAGCATCATTGGAAGGACGAAGGGGCAGGACGAGCCGGGCGACGACAGGGCCTGGTCGCAGGCGGCACAGCCGGCGGCACCCATCCCCATGACCATGGGCAGGCCGATGAGGACCAACAGCACGACGAGGCTGACGAGCAGCACCTTCTTCAGCGTCAAGCGCGGGCCAACCTATCGGCGCTCTGCCGCCTCGGGATCCGCACGACGTCTCAGCTGCCGAAGGCGGCGGGGGTCTGCTGGAACTGGTCCATGCAGCGCTCTGAGCAGAACCAGACGGGCTGGCCCCTCCACTCGAGCTGGTAGGCGGTGCGCTCGGGGTCGAGCCCCATGCCGCACACCGGGTCGCTCAACCGCTCAAGGCTCGGGTCCCGGGTGGAGACGAGGTACAGGCCGATCGGCTCGGTCAAGCCCTTGAGCTGACGTCGGCCGATCGCGGCCCAGGTCAGGCCCTCGATGACGTCGGCTTGGCGACGCACCGTCTCCGTGACGATGAGCTGCCCGCCTTCGGCCTGGGCGGTCGCCCGGGCGGCGATGTTGACCGTCGAGCCCAGGTAGTCGGCGTCGCGGTACAGCACGGACCCCGCGTGGGCGCCGAGACGGAGGGCGGGGAACTCGTGCTCCGCCGAGGCGCGGCGGCAGACGTCGAGCGCACAGCGCACCGCCACCACGCCGTCCGGGAAGACCAGCATGAACTCGTCGCCGATCTGCTTGACGATGCGGCCTTCGTGCTCGCTGGCGGACTCCCGGACCATGTCCGAGAAGCGGTCGAGCACTGCCGCGGCGGCGCTGTCGCCCATGGCGTCCGTGAGTGCGGTGTAGCCGGCCAGGTCGATGAAGAGGACCGCAGCGGTGAGCTCGCCGATCTCCACGCCGGCCGCGTCGACGTCCTCGGCGACGTGCAGCATCACGTCCTCGCGCAGCGCCCGCTGCCAGGCCTTGCGGTGGTAGTAGAGGAGCGCTGGTTCGACGAGGGCCATGAGCGCCTCACCGCTGGTCGTCGTGAGCTCCGAGCGCTCCTCGTCGGACAGTCCGCTCGCCCGCAGCTGTTCGTGCACGTAGAAGTGGAAGAGCCGCACCTCGAGGTCCCCGATCCGGCCGAGGGTGTCGCCGAACACGCGAGCCACCTGCACCAGCGCTTCCTCGGGCAGGCCGGCCTCCCGGGCAGCAGCAAGGCCGCGCAGCGCGTTGAGGTCGTCGTCGAAGAGACGTGCTTCGTCCCCGAACCCGCTGGCGACCCAGAGCCGCCGGAGCAGGTCCGGTTCGAGACCGAGCTCCTCGGCGGCGTCGTCCAGGCTGCGCGCCCGGCCGGACGGAGCGCCCAGGAACCGCACCGACCTGGCCATGACGTCGCCCTGGCTCTGCGTCGCCTCAGCCAAGTGGTGACCGGTGAGCCCCCGGCGGGTCGCGTACTTCAGCAGCTGGGCCCGAACCAGGGCGTCCGGGTCGAACTGTCCTCCCTCCGCCCGGGACAGGAGGCCGAGCGACTCCCACTCGTCGACCTGGTCGGGCTCCACATCAGCGCCGAAGGCGACATCGGCAGCGGTGAGCTCGGCGCGTTCCACCGGGTCCGCGTCCGAGCTCACGCCGCCAAGTCTGTCGGAAGGTTCAGGTGACCGTCAGGGTGCCCTCCATGCCCTGGTCACGATGGCCCTCCACCGAGCAGTAGAAGGTGTATGTCCCCGGCTCGTCGGCCGTGAAGCCCCCTTCGTTCGTCTCACCCTCGTCGCTACTGACGTGGGCGTCGAGCTCGTCGATGGTGAAGTCGTGCAAGGTGTCGTCGCTGGTGAGGGCGATGGCGATGTCCTCGCCGGCTTCGACCTCGATCTCGCCGGGGTCGAACTCGAACGACGACGCGGACACCTCGATGGTGCGGGCACCGTCGGCGACGGGGCTCGATTCCTCGTGGTCCATGCCGCCGCTGTCCGAGTCGGAGCCATGGTCCATGCCGCCCATGGACCCGGCGGGGTCGTCGTCGCCGCCACAGGCAGCGAGCAGAGCAGTCGCGGCGATCACGGCCGCGACGATGAAGAGGGTTCGGCGCATCGTGCGCTCCTTTCGCAGGTGGGTTTGGTCGATCGGTGCTGCGAGCTGCTCAGCAGCGCATGACCGACAGCTCAGCCCAACCCGGTGGTCGCGAAGGGGCGCGGCGGAGGTGGACGAAGGACCGTTGGCGAGCCGACCGAGGTGTCCCGCTGTTCGGCCGTGAGCGACGCGTGAGGACCGCCGCGCCGGCCATGCCGGTGACTGCGAGGCAGGCGGCCAGGAGGTGCACCGGACTGCAGTCCGGGCATGGGGACTCGTCGTGGTGCTCACCGTGGTGTGCCGCGTGGTCGCCGAAGGAACCCGCGTGAGCGTCCAGGCCATGCATCAGGAGCAGGGACCCGGCGGCCAACAGGGTGGCCGCGAGTAGGGACCAGCGCACGGTGCGCATCAGCCGGCGACGCTAGTTGCCCCGGTCCGGGGCGGGATCCGGGAGGTGGAGGCGCTTCAGGGCAAGGGCGTTCAGCGCCACGAGGACGCTGGAACCGGACATCGACAGGGCGGCGATCTCGGGACGGAGCACCAGCCCGAAGGCGGGCTCGAAGACGCCGGCGGCGATGGGCAGGGCGATCGCGTTGTACCCGATGGCCCAGCCGAGGTTCTGCTTCATCTTCCGCACGGTCGCCCGGCCGACCCGCAGGGCCACCGCGACGTCGAGCGGGTCACTGCGCATGAGGACCACGTCGGCGGTCTCGATGGCGACATCGGTACCGGCGCCGATGGCGATGCCGACGTCGGCTTGGGCGAGGGCCGGGGCGTCGTTGACGCCGTCGCCGACCATGGCGACCTTGCGTCCCTGGGCCTGGAGCTCGGCGACCTTGGCCGCCTTGTCGCCCGGGAGGACGTCGGCGATCACGGTCGGCACGCCGAGCACGCCGGCGATCCGACGGGCCGTGGCCTCGTTGTCGCCGGTGAGCATCACGACCTCGACCCCGAGCGACGTCAGTTCGGCCACGGCGGTCGCGGCGGTCGGGCGAGGGGCGTCCGCCATCGCGACCAGTCCGACGGCCCGGCCGTCCACCGCGACGACGATGGCCGTGTGACCTTCGGCGGCGAGCTCCTCGCGTCGAGCCGCGAGCTCGCCGAGGTCGATGCCCTCGCGCTCCAGGAGCCGGCGATTGCCGATCACGACCCGATGACCCCCGACGGTTGCGATCGCGCCGTGGCCCGGCACGCTGTCGAACCCGTCGGCGACATGGCGTGGAACGTCGCGAGCTTCGGCCGCGACCACCACGGCTCGAGCCAGGGGGTGCTCCGACTCCCGTTCGACGGCTGCCGTCAGGGCCAAGAGGTCGTCTTCGTCGATGCCCGCAGTGACGATCGCGGTGACCTCGGGCTCACCGAGGGTCAGCGTGCCCGTCTTGTCCATGACGACCGTGTCGAGGCCTGCTGCGGCTTCGAGGGCCATGGCGTTCTTGAACAGGACCCCCCGCCCCGCGGCCAACCCCGTCCCGACCATGATCGCGGTCGGTGTCGCCAACCCGAGGGCGTCCGGGCACGTGATCACGACGACGGTGATCGCGTAGAGGAG
>CAYTJS010000218.1:2137-6630 GCA_964438115.1 uncultured Iamiaceae bacterium | reverse complement strand
GACCTCGAACGCGTCGCGGACGAGGTTGCCGCTGTCCACCGCGGGCAGGGTCAGTCGAACCAGATGCGCTGGTGCTCGCGGCT
Source organism: uncultured Iamiaceae bacterium (assembly GCA_964438115.1). Taxonomy (GTDB): domain Bacteria; phylum Actinomycetota; class Acidimicrobiia; order Acidimicrobiales; family DATDAH01; genus DATDAH01. The sequence goes on along the minus strand of CAYTJS010000218.1, from coordinate 6,547 downwards.
CTCCGGGTGGATGAGCAGGAGGAACAGCGCGACTGGGAAGAGGATGTAGATGAGGAAGCGCAGGTCGAACAGCTCGCCCAGGCCGACCACGAGGAGGGGCAGCAGCACGACGAGCACGACCTCGAGGGTGGCGCTGGCCACGCCCAGGCGGTAGCCCCACCGGCGGTCGTTGGCGATCCCGTACGCTCCGACGGCACCGACGATGCCCCCGATGGTGAGCAGGGGGCTCACGGGCAGCAGGATGCCCAGTACGGCATTCGCGTAGAGCAGGAAGACCGCGATCTGGAGGGTCTGGGGTTGTGACGGGTTCGTCCACCGGCGGGTCTCCATGACCGACAGTGTGGCAGCAATCGTGCTCGCCGCCGGGGCGGGGACGAGATTGGTCCCCCTGACCCGGTCTCGCCCCAAGGCCCTGTGCCCGGTCGCCGGGCTGCCCCTCGTCGACCACGCCCGGGCCCGGCTCCGGGGAGTCACCGACGCCGTCGCCGTCAACGTGCACCACGGCCGGGCCCTCCTCGAGGCCCATCTCGCCGGCGCCGTCCACCTCTCGATCGAGGATCCCGAGGCCCTCGGCACCGCCGGGGCGGTGGGGCAACTGCGCCCGTGGCTCGACGGACGGCCGGCCATCGTGCTGAACGCCGACACCTGGACCCCGGGCGGCCTGGGCGGCCTGCTGGCGGGGTGGGACGGCGAGACGGTGCGCGTCCTGGTGGTCGGGGGCGGGGACCTCGGGCCCCGGTCGTTGGTCGCCGGCTCGCTGCTGCCCTGGGCCTGGGCCCGCGACCTGGCCCCCGTGCCCTCCGGCCTCTACGAGCACGTGTGGCGCCCGGCCCAGGCCCAGGGTCGGCTGGAGGCGGTGGCCTACACCGACCCGGTGGTCGACTGCGGGACGCCGGCCACCTACCTCGCCGCCAACCTGGCCGCCACCGGTGGCGCATCGGCGATCTCGCCCGGGGCCCGGGTCGAGGGTCGCGTCGAGCGCAGCGTCGTGTGGGACACGGGAGTGGTGGCGGCGGGCGAGCGCCTCGTCGGCGCCATCCGCTACGACGGCCACCGGACGGTGCTGGTCCGGTAGCTACCCCGGTGGCCGGGTGGGCGCCGGGATCGGCGTGGGCCCACCGGCCCGTCCGGCGCCGGCCAACTGGCCGCAGGCGGCGTCGATGTCCACGCCCCGGTTCGCCCGCACGGTCACGGCGACCCCGGCGGCGGCCAGACGGTCCCGGAAACCGGCGATGACGGCGGGCGCGCTGCCCACCGTCGGGTAACCCGGCGTCGGGTTGAGAGGGATGAGGTTGACGTGGGCCCGCTGGCGGCGGGCCAGCACGGCCAGGCGGTCGGCGTCCTCGGGGCGGTCGTTGCGGCCGGCGATCATGGCCCACTCGAAGCTCAGGCGCCGGCCCCGGCTGGCCCGCCAGGCGGCACAGGCCTCTTCCAGGACGGCGAGGGGGTAGCGCCGGTTGAGGGGCACCAGTTCGTCCCGCAGGTCGTCGTCGGCGGCGTGGAGGGACACGGCCAGGCCCACGGGCAGGGTCGCCTCGGCGGCCAGCCGGTGGATGCCGGGCACGACCCCGACGGTCGAGATGGTGAGGGACCGGGCGCCGATGCCGAGGTCGTCGTGGATGCGCTCGACGGCGGCCCAGGTGGCGTCGTAGTTGGCCAGGGGCTCGCCCATCCCCATGAACACGACGTTGGAGAGGCGCCGTTCGCCGGCGGCCCGCCGGGCCCGGACCACCTGCTCGACGATCTCGCCAGCGCTCAGGTGGCGGGCGAAGCCGGCCTGGCCGGTGGCGCAGAACCCGCAGGCCATGGCGCAGCCGGCCTGCGTGCTGACGCACACGGTACTGCGGCGCTCGTAGTGCATGAGGACGGTCTCGACCAGGTGGTCACCGTCGATGCGCCAGGCCCACTTCACCGTCGCCCCGCCGTCGCCCTCCTGGCGGAAGGCCTCGGTCAGGGCCGCGGGCGCCGACGAGGCCAGGCGGTCGCGCAGGGCGAGGGGGACGTTGGTCAGGTCCTCGGGCTCGCGGCCCTGGCGGTACAGGCCGTCCCACACCTGGTCGACCCGGTACCGGGGCTCGCCCACGAGCAACGCGGCCAGCGCGTCACGGTCGAGGTCGTAGCGGGTGGGCACGACCCGAGCGTACGGTTGGACCGTGTCCGACCACCGCCCCCAGGGCCCCGTTGCCGAGCACCACCACCGCGACGTCCAGGGTGGTGTGGCCCGGGCCGCCGTCTTCGGCGCCAGCGACGGCCTCGTGTCGAACGTGTCGCTCATCCTGGGCGTGGCCGGGGCCAGTCCCGGCGCCGGCGTGGTCCGGCTGGCCGGGATCGCCGGTCTCATCGCCGGTGCCGTGTCGATGGCGGCGGGGGAGTACGGCTCGATGAAGGCCCAGCAGGAGTTGCTCGAGCGGGAGCTGGACCTCGAGCGACGGGAGCTGGAGCGCAACCCCCACGTCGAGACCGTCGAGCTGACCCAGATCTACCAGTCACGGGGCATCGACCCCGAGGTGGCCCATCAGATGGCCAAGGGGGTCATGGACGACCCCGAGCTGGCGCTGCAGGTCCACGCCCGCGAGGAGCTGGGCATCGACCCCGATGCCCTGGGCTCACCCATCGGTGCCGCCCTCTCGTCCTTCGGGGCGTTCTCGGTGGGCGCCCTGCTGCCGTTGGTGCCGTGGTTCATGACCTCGGGGACGGCGGCCGTGGTGGCCTCGATCGTCCTCGGCGTGCTCGGGGCGGCGGGCCTGGGGGTCGCCCTGGCCTGGTTCACCCTCGGGTCGCCGTGGCGGCTGGCCCTGCGCTACGTGGCCATCGCCGTGCTGGCGGGTGCCGTCACCTACGGGCTGGGTTCGGCCATCGGGGTCAGCACCGGCTGAACGAGCGGGTGAAGCACGTCGTCGTGTGGTGGCGGGTGAAGCCCAGGCGCTCGTAGAGGGTGCGGGCGGCGACGTTGTCGGACTCCACGTAGAGCATCCCCGTGCGCAGACCGACGGCGGCCAGGTGGGCCAGGCCGGCCACGGTCAGGGCCCGACCCAGACCCCGGCCGGCGGCGTCGGGGTCGACGGCGATCACGTAGATCTCGCCCAGTGGCGGGTCCTCGTCGGCGTGGACCTTGGTCCAGCAGAACCCCAACAGACGACCGTCCTCCTCGTGGAGGAGGAACCCGGCCGGGTCGAACCACGGCTCGGCCCGGCGTTCGGCGAGGGTGGCCCGGTCCCAGCCCCCCTGCTCGGGGTGCCAGTCGAAGGCCCGGTTGTTGACGGCGAGGAAGGCGTCGTCGTCGAGCCCCGGACGGTAGGGGCGGGTGACCAGGTCGGTGGTCTCGGCCAGGGGGAGCGGGCAGCGCAGCTGGAGCAGCCGGCGCCAGGGGGTGAGGCCGGCGGCGGTGGCGGCCGCCTCGTGGTCGGGGGTGGTCACCTCGACCCACCAGCGGACCTCGTCGGCGCCGGCGGCCCGGGCCGCCTCGACGGCGGGGACCAGGGCCTCGGCGGCCACGACGGCGGGGTCGTCGCCCGGGGCGAGCACCACGTCGAGCTCGGCGGCGGCCACGCGCGGCACACTACCGAGATGGGTCGTCCCCGCTCACCGGCCGGTCGCGCCCGCGAGACCAGGCTTCGCCTGGCCGACGAATACCCCGAGGCGCACTGCGAACTGGACCACGAGAACCCGTTCCAGTTGCTGGCGGCCACGATCCTGTCGGCCCAGTGCACCGACGCCCGGGTCAACCAGGTCACCCCCGCCCTCTTCGCCCGCTACCCGACCCCCCGGGACCTGGCCGAGGCCGACCTGGCCGAGGTCGAGGAGCTGGTGCGCACCACCGGCTTCTTCCGATCGAAGGCCCGCAACCTGGTGGGCATGGCCCAGGGCCTCGTCGAGCGCCACGACGGCGAGGTGCCGGGGGCGATGGCCGACCTGACCGCCCTGGCCGGGGTGGGGCGCAAGACCGCCAACGTGGTGCGGTCGGTGGCCCTCGACCTTCCCGGCCTGCCCGTGGACACCCACGTCGGCCGGCTGTCGCGCCGGCTGGGGCTCACGACCGAGACCGATCCCGTCAAGGTCGAGTACGAGCTCAACGCCATGGTCCCCGCCGCCGAGCGGGGTCGCTTCAGCCTCCGCCTCATCCTCCACGGCCGCCGGGTCTGCCCCGCCCGCCGCCCCCGCTGCGACGACTGCGTCCTCGCCGACTTCTGCCCCAGCTCGGAGATCTGAGCACGGGGAGCGTCGAGGGGAGCCGGGGGCGCAGCCCCACGGCACCCCGCTCGCCGTGGCGGGGGAGTGTTCACCAGTGTCCTGCGGATGTGTAGTGTGCGGAGGGCCAGGTACCCGCCACCTGGCCCAATGGTGACCACATTCGGGATCCGCCGCCCGAGGTCACCCCGGCCGGCGCCTCTTCGTGAGGCGCCGGCCTCG
>CAYTJS010000218.1:0-2127 GCA_964438115.1 uncultured Iamiaceae bacterium | reverse complement strand
TACAGGCGTCCCTCGCTCAACTTGCTCAAGCCAGCGCCGGCCTCGCGTCCGGGGACCTAGCCCTCCATACGGCGCAGGACGGTGGCGAGGCGGCGGGCGCCGGAGCGGAGGGTGCGTTCGATCTCGTAGAGGTCGGTGGCCAGGTCCTCGCTGTCGCCGGCCAGGTCGTCGGCCGCAGTGGTGATGCGCCCGATCAGGTCCTCGAGGCTCGAGGCGGTGGAGCGCAGGGCGGCGGGGTCGACCATGGGCGCAGTGTGGCCGCCCGGGCCGGCTGCCGCCATCCCGGGTCGCGAATCCCGCCGATGGCGGGGGTGGGCGCCGGTACCGTGAGGCGGTCATGGCTGCGACCCCCCTGCTCACGCGCCTCGACCGTCGGGGCGCCCCCGACCCGGCCGCCGACCTGCCCCGGCCCTCGCCCGGGGGCGACGAGCCGGTGGCCACGGTGGCGGCGATCCTCGCCGACGTGGCCGCCCGGGGCGATGCCGCCGTCCGGGAGCACACGGAGCGCCTCGACGGCGTGGTCCTCGACGACCTGGCGGTCGACCCCGCCGACGTGGCGGCGGCACCGGACCGCATCGACCCCGCCGTGCGGGCCGCCCTCGAGGCGGCGGCGGCCGAGATCGCCGCCTACCACGCCGGGTCGGTGCCCCCGACCCGCCACCACGACCGCGACGGCGTCGTCGTCGACGAGTGGTACGTCCCCGTGGCCCGGGCCGGCTGCTACGTGCCCGGCGGCCGGGCCCGCTACCCCTCGACGGTGCTGATGACCGTCCTGCCCGCCCGCGCCGCCGGCGTCGAGGAGGTCGCTCTCGTGACGCCCCCGGGCCCCGACGGGACCGTCCCCCTCGAGACCCTGGCCGCCGCCGCCCTGGCCGGGGCCGACGAGGTGTACCGCATCGGCGGCGCCCAGGCCGTGGGCGCCCTGGCCCACGGGACGGCGACGATCCGGCCCGTCGACGTGCTGGTGGGCCCGGGCAACGTCTACGTGAGCCAGGCCAAGCGGCAGGTGGCCGGCCTGGTGGCCGTGCCCGCCGCCTTCGCCGGCCCCTCCGAGGTCGTGGTGGTGGCCGACGCCGACGCCGAGCCCGACCTCGTGGCCACCGACCTGCTGGTCCAGTCCGAGCACGGCCCGGGCGGCCTGGCCTGGCTGATCACCTCGTCGCCGGACCTGGCCGACGCCGTCGACGAGGAGGTGGCCCGACGGACCGCCGCCGCCGACCGGCGGGCCGACATCGAGGCCACCCTGGCCGAGGGGGGCTACACCGTCCTGGTCGACGACGAGGCCGCCGCCCTCGCCGTGGCCAACGCCATCGCCCCCGAGCACCTCCAACTCCTGACCGCCGACCCCGCCGCCCTGGTCCCGCTGGTGCGCAACGCCGGCGCCGTGTTCTGCGGCCGGTGGTCACCCGCCTCGCTGGGCGACTACGCGGCCGGGCCCAGCCACGTGCTGCCCACCTACGGGTCGGCCCGATACGCCGGGGCCCTGTCGACCCTCGACTTCCTGAAGCAGATCCACGTGGTCACCGCTGACGAGGCGGGCCTGGCCCGGCTCGGGCCGACGGTGTCGACGCTGGCCACCGCCGAGGGCCTGCCCGTCCACGCCGCGTCGATCCCGGCCCGGTGGGGGCGGTCGTGAGCGACGGTCGGGTCGCGCCCCGTGACGACCTGGCCCTCATGGCCGGGTACCACTCGCCCCAGCTCGACGTCGAGGTCCGCCTCAACACCAACGAGTCCCCCGAGGAGCCCCCGGCGGTGTGGTCCGAGGAGCTGGCCGCGGCCCTCGGGGCGGTCGAGTGGCGTCGGTACCCCGACCGCGAGGCCCGGGAGCTGCGGGCGGCCCTGGCCGACCTGCACCGCACCACCGTGGACCGGGTGTTCGCCGCCAACGGCTCGAACGAGGTGCTCCAGTCGGTCCTGCTGGCCTACGGCGGGGCGGGGCGCACGGCCGTCACCTTCGAGCCCACCTACGCCCTCCACGGCCACCTGGCCCGCATCACCGGCACCGTTGTGGCCCCGGGCGAGCGGGGCGGCGACTTCACCCTCACCCTCGACGAGGTCGACCGGGTGCTGGCCGAGGCCCGGCCCCACGTCGTCTTCCTGTGCTCCCCCGACAACCCCACGGGGGTG
>CAYTJS010000217.1:0-6631 GCA_964438115.1 uncultured Iamiaceae bacterium | reverse complement strand
TGACTTTTCTCTGGAGGTTAAGTAGCCCTAACAGTCACTCATACCATCCGTCCCCGGAGGCCGCCATGACCACCCGTCCCCGTTCCCTGCTCCTCGTCGCCCTCCTGGGGCTGGTGGCCCTGCTCGCCGCCGCCTGCTCGACCGGCGACGGCCCGGACGACGAGGGGACGTCCGCCGGTGCGCCGTCGGGCCGGTTCCCGGTCACGGTGCCCCACGCCTTCGGCGAGACGACCATCGAGGCGGCGCCCCAGCGGGTCGTCACCTGGGGGTGGGGGAGCACCGACGCCGCCCTCGCCCTCGGTGTGGTGCCCGTGGCGATGCCCTTCCAGGAGTACGGGGGGGACGAGGCCGGCGTGCTGCCGTGGATCCGCGAGGGGCTGGACGAGACCGGCACCGCCACGCCGGACGTACTGCCCAACAGCGAGGAGCCACCCTTCGAGGCCATCGCCGCCGCCCGGCCCGACCTGATCCTCGCCGTCTACTCGGGGATCACCGACACCGACTACGAGCTCCTGTCGCAGATCGCCCCGACGGTGGCCTATCCCGACGAGGCGTGGGCCACGCCCTGGCGCGAGACCATCGAGATCGTGGGTCGGGCGCTGGGCCGTCCCGACGAGGCCGCTGCGGTGTTGGCCGACATCGACGAGCAGGTGGTGGCGGCGGCCGACGCCCACCCCGAGCTGGCGGGGAGGACAATGGCCCTCGTGTGGCCCGCCCCCGACGAGTTCTACGTCTACAAGCCGGCCGACGCCCGGGTGGATTTCACGCTCGACCTGGGGCTGGTGAGTGCGCCCAGCGTCGAGGCCCTCGACCAGGGCGACGAGACCTTCTACTACACGCTCAGCACCGAGCGACTGGACGAGCTGACGAGCGACCTCCTGGTCAGCTACGCCGACACCGAGGCCCAGGCCCGGGAGTTCATCGAGGCCCCCGAGGCCCAGCTGATGGACCAGGTGCGCCGGGGGGCGGTCGCCCAGGTCACCGGCCCCGAGTTCATCGCCGCCGTGTCGCCCCCCACCGCCCTGTCGCTGACCTGGGGTCTGGCCGACTACGTCGACCTGCTGGCCGAGGCCGCCACCTGAGGCCCCGGCGACCGATGTCACAGCGACGACGGGGCCGGGGCTGGGTCAGACTCCCGTCATGGAGCTGACCCCCGCCGCCGTCGACCTCTACGTCCGCCATGCCTTCGCCGGGATGGAACGGGTGCTCGACCGCCTCGACGACGAGACCGTCAACCAGCGCCCCGGGGACTGGGGGACCAACACGGTCGCCGGCCTGATCGTGCACTGCTGCGAGCTGGCCCCGTCGTGGTTCGAGATGCCCGGTCTGGGCCGCGACAGCGCCCGGGACCGCGACGCCGAGTTCGCCGCCACCGCCACGGTGGCCGAACTGCGCACCCGCATCGCCGTGGCCGTGGGGCGCACCGCGGCGCTCATCGAGGAGTTCGAGGCGGGACCGACCGTCGCCGACCACCCGTTCCGGGAGTTCATGCCCGGCACCGACCGGTCGGACGGGGCGCTCGTGCTCCATGTCCTCGAGGAGCTGTTCCAGCACCTCGGCCACCTGGAGGTGACCGCCGACGCCCTGGCGCCGGCCGACGCTCAGCGGTAGTAGATCTCCAGGGCGGCGATGCACCCGTCGGCGTCCAGCCGGAACACGTCGACGGCGTGGGTGGCGCCGGCGTCGGGGGCCAGGTCGCTGGTGGCGGCCAGCTCGGCCATGACGATGCCCTCCCCCGCCAGCACGGCGCCCACGGTGATGCGGGCCTGGCCGGCGATCACCACGTCCCGGTAGAAGCCGGCGATCTCGGCGGGGCCGGTGAAGGTCCCCGCCGGGTGGCGCAGGACCCCGTCCGGGGCGAAGAGGGCGGCCAGGGCCTCGGGGTCACGGGCGTGGACCGCGTCCACGTAGGTGTCGACGATGGTGGTCACGACGTGCTCCTGGGGATCAGGCGGACGGGCAGGTGACGGAAGCCGGTGTGCTTGTTCGACCGGGTGCGCTCGACGGGGCCGGCCAACTCGATGCGCGCCACCCGGTCGAGGAGGCCGGCGAAGACCAGGCGCATCTCCAGCCGGGCCAGGTTGGCGCCCAGGCAGAAGTGGGTGCCGTGGCCGAAGGTGACGTGGGGGTTGGGGTCGCGGGTGACGTCGAAGCGGTGGGGGTCGGCGAAGGCCCGCTCGTCGAAGTTGGCGGCCTGCCACCACAGCACGACCTTGTCGCCGGCCCGGATGGTCCGGCCGTGGCGCTCGACGTCGACGGTGGCGGTGCGGCGGTTGTAGGTCGTGCTCGACGACCAGCGCAGCATCTCCTCGACGGCGGTGGGCAGCAGGCCCCGGTCGGCGACCAGCGCGTCCCACTGGTCGGGGTGCTCGACCAGGGCCAGCACCCCGGCGGTGATCGAGTTGCGGGTGGTCTCGCTGCCGGCGGCGATCAGCAGGTTGAAGAACATCTGCTGCTCGAGCTCGGTGAGCGGCCCGCCGGGGCCGGCCTCGTCGGGCAGTTCGGCGGTGGACACCACCGAGAGGAGGTCGTCGGCCGGGCACCGCCGCTTCTCGGCCAGCAGCTCGGTGCCGTAGGTGAACATGGCGGCCGAGGCCGCCTGGGCCCGGGCCGAGGTCTGGCCCAGGTCCCGGTCCTCGTAGTCGAGGGTGGCGTCGGCCCACTCGATGAGCCGGTGGCGGTCCTCCTGGGGCACACCGAGGAGGGCGGCGATGGCCTGGAGGGGCAGCTCGGCGGCCACGTCGACGAGGAGGTCGCAGGTCCCGGCGGCCACGGCGGCATCGAGGATGCGGTCGGCCCGGACGGCGAGGTCGTCCTCCAGGCGCCGCAGCTGCCGGGGGCTGACGGTGGGCGTGACCAGTTTCCGGATGTGGTGGTGCCGGGGGTCGTCCTGCATGTTGACGAGCACACCGGCGGCGAACCCGGACGGGAGGTCCTCGATGAGGGTGCCACCGCCGTCGCGTCCGCCGCCGGTGTCGGAGGAGAAGGTGACGGCGTCCCGGGCGGCCCACAGCACGTCCTCGTGGCGGGTCAGGCACCAGAACCCCTCCCCGCCGGGGGTGTGGTCGGTCGGGGGGTGCCAGAACAGGGGCGCCTCGTCGCGGAGGCGGGCGAAGACCTCGTGGGGCGGGCCGTCGGCGAAGGTGGCGAGGTCGGTGAGGTCGATCTCGGCGAGTCGGATGACGGCGCCTCCCGTGGCGGGGCGGGCCACCCACCGGCCCGCCGATCGCTCGGAACGTAGCCCGTGGCCGGAGCGGTCGCCGTCGCCGGCAGGCCCAGCGGCCATGCTGGGGGCGGTCGCCACCGGGCGGCCGGGGAGGTGGGGTCATGGGCCAGGGGATCGGGGAGGTGCTGACCTTCGCCGTCGGCGTGGCGATCAGCCCGGTGCCGATCATCGCCGTCATCCTGATGCTGTTCACGCCCGCGGCCCGGCGCAACGGCCCGGTCTTCCTGGTGGGCTGGGTGCTGGCCCTGGCCGTGGTCGGCGGCGTCGCCTACGCGCTCGCCGACGCCGGCGACGCCTCGACCAGCAGCACGGCCTCCGACACCATCGCCGGGGGCAAGCTCGTCCTCGGCCTGGTGCTGCTGGGCGCCGCCCGGCGCCGGTGGGCGGGGCGGCCGGGACCGGGGGAGGAGCCCGAGATGCCGGGGTGGATGGCCACCATCGACCAGGTGACCCCGGGGCGGGCGTTCGTCCTCGGGGTGGCCCTGGCCGGGGTCAACCCCAAGAACCTGATCCTGACGGTGGGGGCGGCCACCGGGTTGGCGCAGCTGGGGCTACCGACCGCCGACGCGGTGGCCTCGCTCGCCGTCTTCGTGCTGGTGGCCAGCGCCACCATCGCGGTGCCGGTCGGGTGGGCCCTCTTCGGGGGGGAGCGGGCCCGGGCCGGTCTCGACGAGCTGAAGGGGTGGCTGGGCGTCCACAACGCCGCCGTCATGACCGTCCTGCTCGTGGTCTTCGGCGTCGACCTCGTGGCCAAGGCCCTGCCCCCGCTGACCGGCTGAAGGCCGGGCGAGGCCCGCCTACCCTGGGGCCATGGTCGCGTGGCGGGACGTGGAAGCAGCGGTGCCGGACCTGGCCCGGCGGGTGCAGGCGCACTTCGACGGTGGCCGGCACAAGGTGATCGCCACCCTGCGGTCCGACGGCTCGCCCCGGATCTCGGGCATCGAGTGCGAGTTCGTCGACGGTGAGCTGCAGTTCGGCTCGATGCCCGACTCCCGCAAGGGCGCCGACCTGCACCGGGACCCCCGCTTCGCCCTCCATGGGCCGCCCGTGCACCCGGCCGAGGGGGAGGAGGCGGCGTGGGCGGGCGAGGCCAAGGTGGCCGGCCGGGCCGTGGCCAAGGGGCCGCTGGTCGCCGCCGAGGGCGAGGAGGCCCCCGACGGGGAGCTCTTCGTCGCCGACGTCGACGAGGTGGTGTTCACCGGGCTGAACGACGAGGGCACCATGCTCGTGATCGAGTCCTGGACCCCCGAGCGGGGCCTGCGCCGCGTCGAGCGGGCCTGAGGGCCGGGGCGTGACGGCCGAGGGCCTTCCCGCCGGGTTGACCCACGTGCGCACCACGCCGACCTTCACCGCCGAGTCCACCCCCGCCGGCCTGCGGTCGGCCCACCAGCTCGCCGCCGGGGTCTGGGGCCTGCTGGTGGTCCACACCGGCGAGGTCACCTTCGTCCGGGAGGACACCGGCGAGACCTGGGTGGTGCCCGCCGGCGGCCACCAGGTCATCGAGCCCGAGGTCCGCCACCACGTCGAGCCCAGCCCCGACGCCACCTTCGCCGTCGAGTTCCACCGCTGACCCGCACCGACGAGGCCTCCCTGGTGGTGGCGGCCCCGCCGGAAGCGGTCTTCGCCGCCCTGGTCGATCCCGACGCCCTGGTCGTCTGGCTGCCTCCGAACGGGAGGCGTGCCCGGTACGACCACGCCGACCTGCGGCCGGGCGGCAGCGACCGGCTGGTGCTCACGTACCCCGAGGCCGGCCCGGGCAAGACCACCGCGGCCACCGATGTCGTCGAAGCCCGCATGGCTGCGCTGGTCCCCGGTGAGCAGCTGGTGCACGAGGTGGATCTCGTCGCCGACGATCCGTCCTGCGCCGGCGGAGGTCCCCCGCCAACCCGCGGATTCTGCTGTTTGCGCAGGTTGGCGGCGATGTCGCGTGGCGTCGGATGTCGTTCCGTTACCCCAAATCTCGGTCCGTGGGGTCACGCTGGCCCTGTAGCTGGGCGGGTCCCGCAGCAGGTGCGGAGGCCAGCCTGAGACTTGGATTGCAGCTGCGTAATTCCAAGTTTCACGCGCGAGGCTTGGAATCACTGCCCTAGAATCCAAGTCATGTCGTCGTCGTTGGCGCACTCGCCGATGGGCTCGGTCGTGGCCATCTCCGGCTACGACGCAGTTCGACGAGTCCTACAAGGCCGAGGCGTTCGTCCCGGCTGATCTGCCCGATCGGATCGATCTGCCGGGGTCGGTCTGGATGGTCGTCAGCGAGGCGAACGCCGAGCTCGGGCGTCTCGACGCTGCGGCAAGCCTCATCCCGAACCCTCAGCTGGTGACGCGGATAGCGACACGTCGTGAGGCGATCGGCACCTCGGCGCTGGAGGGCACCTACGCGGAGCTCACCGAGCTGTTCGCTGCTGAGGTCCTGCCGTTCGAGGAGCAAGAAACCGAGGTTGCCCCGAACGTCCGCGAGGTCATGAACTACGCCCGAGCTGCGGATGCTGCCTACGGCTGGATTGGTGAGCGCCCGCTCACTCTTGGGATGCTCGCCTCGCTGCAGGCCGAGATCGTTCGGGGGACCGAAAGCGATGGTCCCGAGGCCGGGTCGATCCGTGAGAGTCAGGTGTTCATCGGTGCCAAGCATCGACGGGTAAGCGAGGCCCGCTTCATCCCGCCGCCACCGGGTGACCAGCTTCGGGCCATGTGCGAGCGGTGGATCGCCTGGCTCACCGGTTCGGCGCCGGTCGAGCAGATCCAGCTGCTTCCCCGTGTCGCCATGGCGCACTACCAGTTCGAGACGCTTCACCCCTTCACGGACGGCAACGGTCGTGTCGGGCGCCTCGTCGCGGTGCTGCAGCTACTGCGCGAAGGTGCACTTCGATCTCCGGTCCTGTCGGTCTCGCCCTGGCTCAAGGACCGTGCCGATGAGTACCGCGATCATCTCTTGGCGACCAGCACGACTGGCGAATGGGGTCCCTGGATCGAGTTCTTCGCTCTAGCCGTTGCTGCCGAGTCCCGCTCGGGCCATGAACGAATCATGCGCCTGCTCGCCTTGCGTGATGAGCTGGGAGACACGGTGCGCTCCGCCCTACCTCGAGCCCGGCTCGCCGTGGAGATCGCCGATGACCTGATCGCCTATCCGATCCTCTCCGTCTCGGATGCGCAACGGCGATACGGCCGCTCGAACCAGGCCAACCGGAATGCGATCGGGTCTCTCCTGGACCTCGGGATCCTCGAACCCTTCAGCGATGCTCGCTACGACCGCCTCTACTGGAACCGTCGGGTGTTTCAGGTCATCGACAGCTGACAAGACGGAGAAGGAGGATCGGCTCATGGACGACGAGGGAGAGGCGGAGGACGACATCGAGACAGAGTCCCGTCGGGTGGTGGGGTTTGAGGTGTGATGCTCGGTGTGGTCAG
>CAYTJS010000216.1:0-6669 GCA_964438115.1 uncultured Iamiaceae bacterium | reverse complement strand
GCAGTACGGGCTGGACGTGGCCCGCCGGCTGGGGCACCGCATGGGCCGGGCCGGGGTCGGGATCGTCTCGGGCCTGGCCCTGGGCATCGACGGCGCCGCCCACCGGGGCCTGCTCGACGCCGGTGGCGCCCCACCGGTGGCGGTGGTGGCCACCGGCGTCGACCGGGCCTACCCCCGCCGCCACCGTGCCCTCTGGGCCGAGGTGGCCGAGGCCGGGGTGATCGTGTCCGAGGCCCCGCTGGGCACCGAGCCCCTCCCGTGGCGGTTCCCCGCCCGCAACCGGATCATCGCCGCCCTGAGCGAGGCGGTGGTGGTGGTCGAGTCCAAGGAGCGGGGCGGCTCGCTCTACACGGCCGAGTACGCCCTCGACCGGGGTCGGCCGCTCCTCGCCGTGCCCGGCCCCATCACCAGCCCCCGGGCCCGGGGCACCAACCGGCTCCTGGCCGACGGCGCCATCGCCTACACCGACCCGGGCGACGCCCTGGTGGCCATCGGGCTCCCGCCCACCCTCGGTCTGGCGTCGGTCCCGGTGGTCGAGCCCCCCGGTGGCGCCGCCGGCCGCGTGCTCGACGCCGCCCGTCACGAGACGGTGACCCTCGAGACCCTGGTGGCCCGCAGCGGCCTGACCCTCTCCGAGGTCGCCGCCGCCATCGCCGAGCTGGTCTCGACCGGCTGGCTCCTCGACCGCCACGGCCACTACGAACCCGCCACCCCCGACCCCACTCGTTCTGGCCCTTGATTTCGGTGTCCCAGCACCGAAATCCCCGGCCAGAACGGGGAGGGCGGCTACTCCAAGCCGGCGAGGCGGCGGGCGTAGGCGATGGCGGCGGGGGCGCGGTCGGCGTTGTAGGCCCGCAGCATCTGCAGCTTCTCGGCCTCGAGGGAGCCCTCGGCGTGCACGGCCAGGACGGCGTGGTAGCCGCCCAGCTCCTTGGCCGTCAGGTCCGAGATCAGGTTCATCATGGCCAGCCGGTCGGCGGCGGGGGCCGCCCCCCGGAAGTACTTCTCGAGCACCGGGCGGATCTGGGGGTCGTCCCAGTCGGCGCCCGCCGGGCCGGTGACGAGCAGCCCGCCGGCGCAGTCCTGGAGCCACTCCACGGCCTTGTAGAAGCCCGAGGCGAACGTGTACTTGGCCATGTTCGTCGTCATCGGGTCGGGGTAGGCGATGCCGTGCTCGCCGATGCGGGCCCGCAGGGCCGCCGCCTCGGTGAGGGCGCGCACCGACTCGGCGTAGGCGACCAGGTGGGTGAGCTTGTCGCGGATGTGGCCCGCCCGCATCACACCGTTCATCTCGGCGATCTGGGCGGCGGCGCCCACGAAGGCGTCGACCAGCGGCAGCTTGTAGGACACGGCCGTGAAGCGGTGGTACTCGACGAAGGTCAGGGCCAGGGGGCCCGCCTTCTCGGGCTCCCGGCACAGGAAGACCCGGTCCCAGGGCACGAACACGTCGTCGAAGACGGTCAGGGTCTCGAGCAGCTTGTGCCGGGAGGACACGGGGTGGTCGAAGGCGTGGCGGTCGCCGCCCCCGTAGCCCGACACGTAGAGCGACAGCCCGTCGGTGGCCACCGGCACGGCGAAGGCCACGGCGTAGTCGGCGTCCTCGGGGCCCATGGCCCGGGTGGGCAGCACGATGATCTCGTCGGCGTTGGCGCTGCTCGTGGTGTGGCACTTGGCGCCACGCACGACGATGCCCTGGTCGTTCTGGTCGACCACCCGCACGTACAGGTCGGGGTCGTCCTGCTGGTGGGGCCCCTTGGACCGGTCGCCCTTCACGTCGGTCTGGGCCACGGCCACGGCCAGGTCGTTGTCCCGGCAGTGGCGGTAGAAGGCCAGGGCCCGCTCGCGGGCCTCGCCCTCGAGCACCCGCAGCAGGGCGAAGAGGGCGTCGGTGCCGATCTCGTGGATGAGGGTGACCACGGTGCCCCCGGCGGCGGTGCCCTCCTCGATCAGGCGGCACCGGGCCATGACGTCGTCGGCCGACGTGGGGACCCGGTAGTAGGCGTTGTACTCCTCACCGGTCTCGGGGTCGACGGCCACGGCCAGGTCCCGGTGCGAGGGGTCGAGGGCCAGGTCGAAGTCGATGGCGGCGTGCTCGACGGCGACGGCGAGGTCGGGCTCCAGGTTGATGTCGGCGACCAGGCGCCCCTGGTAGTGGAGGCGCCGGCCGTCGACCAGCCCGGCTCGGTACTCGTCGGCAGTCCGCAACGGCATGGCGGCGAGCGTAGAAGGTGGGTCCCGGTCCCGAGGACTCGGCGGGCCAGTCGCTACCGTCGGGTCGTGTCCTGGGACCTCGACGAGTTCGCCGCGTCCCTCACCTCGCTGGCCCCGGCGAGCGTCGCCGCCTACCGCCGCGACCTGGCCGCCTTCGTCGACTGGGCCGGCCGCCTCGGCCTCGACGGCCCCGAGGTCGTCGACCGCCGCGTCCTGCGCCGCTACGTGGCCTACCTCACCACCCGGGGCTACGCCCGGCGGACCATCGCCCGCCACGTCGCCTCGGTCCGGCGCTACTTCGACTGGCTCCGGCGCCGGGGCCGCATCGAGGTCGACCCCGCCGCCCGCCTCGCCGCGCCCGGCGCCGACGGCCGCCTGCCCCGGGTCCTGCGCCGGGACGAGGTCGAGGCCCTCCTCGACGAGCCGCCGCCCCCGACCGACGACCCCGTCGAGGCGGCGGTGGCCGGCCGTGACGCGGCCGTGCTCGAGATCCTCTACGGCAGCGGCCTGCGGGTGTCGGAGCTGTGCGGCCTGCGCCCCGACGACGTCGACCTCGACCGCCTCCGCCTCACGGTGTGGGGAAAGGGCGGCAAGCAGCGCACCGTGCCGCTGTCGACGCCGGCGGCGCAGGCCCTCGCCGTCTGGATCGACGCCGGGCGCCGCGTCCTGGCCACCGACGAGTCCCCGGCCGAGGCCGTCTTCCTCAATCGACGGGGGCGACCGCTCACCCCCCGCGACGTCCGTCGCCTCCTCGACCGGCGGGCCGGTGAGGCCGTCGGCCCGGCCCATCCGCACGCCCTGCGGCACACCTTCGCCACTCATCTTCTGGACGGAGGTGCCGATCTGCGAGCGGTACAGGAACTGCTCGGTCACGCCGACCTGGCCACCACCCAGCTCTACACGCACGTGAGCCGGGAGCGGCTGCGCGGCGTGCTCGAGACGACGCATCCGCGAGCGTAGGGACAGGGCGTGGACCGACAGGGTGGCGGGATCGAGGACCTCTGGGTCCGGTACCGCGCCCACCCGACGCGGGCGGACCGGGACCAGCTCATCGTCCACTACTCGCCGCTGGTGAAGTACGTCGCCGGCCGCGTGGCCGTCGGCCTCCCCCAGAACGTCGAGCAGGCCGACCTGGTCAGCTACGGGATGTTCGGCCTCATCGACGCCATCGACAAGTTCGACCCCGACCGCGGCTTCAAGTTCGAGACCTACGCCATCGCCCGCATCAAGGGCGCCATCCTCGACGAGTTGCGCTCCATCGACTGGGTGCCCCGCTCGGTGCGGGCCAAGGCCCGGGCCCTCGAGCGCTCCTACGCCAAGCTCGAGGCCGAGCACGCCCGGCCCCCCACCGACACCGAGCTGGCCGACGACCTCGAGATGACCGAGGACCAGCTCCAGACGCTGCTCACCCAGCTCAGCTTCGCGGGCATGGCCGCCCTCGACGAGGTGCTGGCCATGGGCGGCGAGCGGGGCGAGGCCATCACCCTGGGCGACACCATCGCCGACAGCGGCGACGGCCCGGTGGGCCTCTTCGAGACCGAGGAGACCCGCCAGCTCCTGGCCACCACCATCAACCGCCTCCCCGAGCGGGAGAAGCTGGTCCTCACCCTCTACTACTACGAGGGTCTCACCCTGGCCGAGATCGGCGGGGTGCTGGGCGTCACCGAGAGCCGGATCTGTCAGATCCACACCAAGGCCGTGCTCCACCTCCGCACCCGGATGGACGCCGCCGAGCGCTCGCCGGTGTAGCGACGCCCCGGTCGCCGCGGTAGAACGGCGGCGACGCTTCCCCCGTCACCCGTGCCGGCCCGTGCCGGTCCGCCCCCGGGGGTCCCCGTGTCCCGCTCCACCCGGACGCTGTTGCTCGCCGTCCTCGTCGCCCTGTCCGCCGTCCTGGTGGCCGTCACCGCCACCCCGGCGGCCGCCGCCACCGCCTACCGCCCCCCGGTCGACGCCCCCGTGGTCGACGGCTTCGCCCTGCCCGACGGCCCCTACGGGGCGGGCAACCGGGGCCTCGAGTACGCCACCGTGCCCGGGTCGCCGGTGCGGGCCATCGGCGCCGGCCTCGTGGTCTTCGCCGGCCCCGTGGCCGGGACCCGGGCGGTGACCGTCCTGCACCCCGACGGCCTGCGGTCGAGCCTCACTCACCTGGCCGAGGTGACGGTGACGGCGGGGGAGCGGGTGGCCGCCGGCCAGGTCGTCGGGATCGCGGGCGAGCGCCTCCACCTCGGGATCCGGGCCGGCGGCACCTACCTGGACCCGGCCCCGCTGCTCTCGACCCCGACGGTGCGCCTGGTGCCCCTGGACCCCGCCACCGTGCCCGCCGCGCCACCCGGATCGAGCCCGTCGACCCCCGTCGGCGAGGACGGGGCCGACTGGTGGTCGTGGCTGGTGGGCGGCGCGGCCGGGCGCGGCGCCGGTACACTCGCCCGCCGGCCGTGACCGACACGGTCGACCGACAAGAACCACCCGTGCCGTTCCCGCGGTCGCCTCCGGGCGCCGGTGCACGGGCTTCGCCCAAACCGCGGGGAGGAGCATCCCATGGCACCCGTCGTGACCATGAAGCAGCTGCTGGACGCCGGCGTGCACTTCGGCCACCAGACCCGGCGCTGGAACCCCAAGATGAAGCGCTTCATCCACGGTGAGCGCCAGGGGATCTACATCATCGACCTGGAGCAGACCCTCGAGCACCTTCGGGTCGCCTACGAGTTCGTCCGCGACCTCACCGCCGACGGCGGCAACGTCCTCTTCGTCGGCACCAAGAAGCAGGCCGCCGACTCCGTCGAGGCGTACGCCAAGAGCTGCAACATGCCCTATGTGAACCAGCGCTGGTTGGGCGGCATGCTCACCAACTTCGAGACCATCTCCAAGCGGGTCCACAAGATGACCGACCTGGAGGCCCAGCGCGACACCGGCGAGTTCGACGCCATGCCGAAGAAGGAAGCGCTGATGAACACGCGGGAGCTCGAGAAGCTCTACCGCAACCTGAACGGCATCCGGAACCTCGACCGCCGGCCCGACGCCGTCTTCGTGCTCGACACGAAGAAGGAGCACATCGCCGTCACCGAGGCCAACAAGCTGAAGATCCCGCTGATCGCCGTGGTCGACACCAACTGCGACCCCGACGTCGTGAACTACGTGATCCCCGGCAACGACGACGCCATCCGCTCCGGCCGCCTCATGTGCCGGGTGATCGCCGACGCCGTCAAGGAGGGTCGCTTCATCCGCTCGAAGAAGGTCCCCGGTGACGGTGGCCCCGTCGCCCCCGCCGTGCGCACGCCGGAGGAGGAGGCCGAGATCGCCCGCCAGCAGGCCGAGGCCCGGGCCCAGGCCGCGGCGCAGGCGGCCGAGCGCGAGGCCCGCATCGCCGCGGCCAAGGCGGCCGAGGACGCCGGTGACCCTGCGGCCGAGGACGCCGGTGAGCCCGCGCCCGAGACCACCGAGACCACCGAGACCACCGAGACCGAGGAAGGCTGACCAGTGGCTGAGTTCTCCGCCAAGGACGTCCAAGAGCTGCGCAAGAAGACCGGCGCCGGGATGATGGACGCCAAGCGCGCCCTCGAGGAGGCGGGGGGCGACGCCGCCGCCGCCGCCAAGCTCCTGCGCGAGAAGGGCCTGGCCAGCTCGGCCAAGCGCTCGGACCGGGCCAACGAGCAGGGTGCGGTCGCCGTGGGCGGTGACCGCGAGGTCATGGCCATCGCCGAGGTCAAGTGCGAGACCGACTTCGTCGCCAAGTCCGAGCAGTTCACCGACCTGGTCCAGGACCTGGCCGACCTCGTCGCCGCCAAGGGCGAGGAGGCGGCCGTCGCCGACGTGGCCGACTGCGTCGACGACCTGAAGGTCGTGCTCAAGGAGAACATCGAGGTGGGCACCCTGGTCCGCTTCGAGAAGGCGGCGGGCAACCTCGTCGACTCCTACCTGCACCTGCAGGAAGGCCGCGGCGTCAACGCCGTGCTCGTCGAGCTGGCCGGCGGCACCCAGGACCTGGCCCACGACCTGGCCCTCCACATCGCCTTCCGCCGCCCGCCCTACCTCACCCGGGACGAGGTCCCCGAGGAGGAGGTGGCCGAGGAACGGGCCCTGCTCGAGGCCGAGACCCGCAACGAGGGCAAGCCCGAGGCCGCCCTCGAGAAGATCGTCGAGGGCAAGCTCCAGGGCCGGTTCTTCGCCGAGCGGGCCCTCATGGACCAGAAGTTCGTGCGGGACGAGAGCCAGACCATCACCGCCCTGCTGGGCGACGCCACCGTGGTGCGCTTCGCCCAGGTCGTGATCGGCGGCTGAGGCGCCCCTGATGGCCGCCGACGGCGGACGCGGCTGGCGTCGCATCGTCCTCAAGCTCTCCGGCGAGGCCTTCGCCGGCGACGGGGACTTCGGCATCGACCAGTCCGTGGTCGACCTGATCGCCGGCGAGGTCCTGGCCGTCCGCGAGGCCCTCGACACCCAGGTCGCCATCGTCGT
>CAYTJS010000215.1:0-6711 GCA_964438115.1 uncultured Iamiaceae bacterium | reverse complement strand
CGAGGTGGCCACCCGCTTCTGCCGCTCCTTCGGCCGGGCCGTCCACCAACTCGACGGAGCGGCGGCGCCGGCGATGACCATCGCCACCCCGGTCCACGTCCGGGCCCACCGCGCCCGAGACTCGGTGCTGGCCGAGGTCCAGGTCCGCATCGGGCACCAGATCCGGCCGGGCCAGGCGCGGGCCGACACCGGTGTCGAGGCCGTGACCCGGGCGGTGATCGAGGCCGCCGACCGCCCGGTCGGGTTCCGTTACGCCTCGGAGGTGGCCCACGAGGGCGAGCACGCGGCGGTGGTGCTGCTGGAGGGCGGGGACCACGCCGTGGCCCTGGGGTCGGCGCTCACCCGCGAGGGCGGGGGCGTGGCCACGGCGCTGGCCGCCATCCGCGCCCTCGACGGCCTCGCCGGCTGACCGCCTGGTCGGTCAGCCGTAGAGCTCGAGGTCCTTGCGGCGGACGCGGTCGGCCAGGGCGGCGAGGATGCTGGCCCGGAAGTCGGGGGCCTCGTCGAGCAGGCCCGAGAACTCGCGCTTGCCCAGGACCAGCAGGTCCATGGTGGTGTCGGCGGTGACGGTGGCGTTGCGGGGCGCCCGGTCGACCAGGGCCATCTCGCCCACCACGGCGCCGGGGCCGACGGTGGCCAGGACCTCGCCGTCGCGGGTCACGGTGGCGGTGCCGTCGACGATCACGAAGGCTTCGTGGCCCGCCTCGCCCTGGGTCATCAGCACCCGACCCGCCTCGACCCGGACCTCGTCGGTGACCCGGGCGATCTTGGCCAGGTCGGCCCGCGAGCAGAGGGCGAACAACGGGACCGTCGCCAGGTGGTCGATGTAGCGGTCGCTCATGGCCGCGATCGTAGGTCGGGGGATCGGGGTCGACCGGCGGAGCGGCCTACTGCGCCATCCAGACCTCGTCGATGGGCGTGCCCGCCCGGTACCAGATGAGGTCGGTGTGGTCGTCGCCGTCGAGGTCGCCGGCGATGGTCGGGGCGAAGGTGCCCGTGACGTTGCTGGTACGACCCTTGGCGAAGGTCCGGTCGGCCCGGCCGAACCAGACCTTGTCCTGGGTCCGGCCGGGGGCGTACCAGAAGATGTCGTCGCGCCCGTTGCCGTTGAAGTCCCCCACGATGGGGGCGAGGAACAGCCCGATGGACTGGTCCGTGCTGAGGAACGTCCGGTCGGTGCGCCCGGTCCACAGGAAGTCGTCGGCGGCGCCGGGCGCGTACCAGAGGATGTCGTCGCGCCCGTCGCCGTCGAAGTCGCCGGTGGCCGGCTGGTAGACGCCGGAGACCGAGGTGCTCAGGGCCGCGAACTTCCGGTCCGGGCGCCCGAACCACAGGCGGTCGAAGGCGTCGCCCTCGCCGTACCAGAAGATGTCGCTCGTCCCGTTGCCGTTGAAGTCGCCGACGTAGGGATCGCCGAAGCGAGCGGGCACGGTGATGGTGGCCGTGGTCCAGGTCCGGTTGCCGCGGCCGTACCAGATGGTGCCCGAGCCGGACCCCGTGCGGTACCAGAGCACGTCGTCGCGGCCGTCGCCGTCGAAGTCGCCCACGACGGGCTCGGCCCGGCCGCCCAGTTGGAAGCCGGCCCGGGCGAAGCCCTCGGTGCGACGGCCCCACCAGATCTCCTGGGGGCGGGGGCCGTTGCCGAACCAGAGCACGTCGATGCGCCCGTCGCCGTCGAAATCGCCGGTCTCGACGTGGTCGTAGGTGGGGCGGATGTCTCGGGTCTCGACGCTGAATCGGGCCCGGGGCACCGGGGCGGGCGGCGGCCGGGTGCCCTGGCCGTCCGGGCCGGGCAGGCCGAGGCTCCAGAAGCTGGTGGTCCGGGCCCCGCCGGCACGGGTGAGGCTGATGTGCACGTGGTCGGTGTGCGGACTGGAGCCGGAGTAGGGCTGCCAGCCCTCGTTGGGCTGGTAGAGCTTGAAGATCCGCCGGTTCCAGATGATGTACATGACACCGAGGCGGCGAGCCATGGCGTGCCGGTGGCCGTACTGATCGGTGGCCAGCAGCCAGGCGATGGCGGCGTCGGCGATGCGCCGGTCGGCGGCCGAGCCGGCGTCGAGGGCCCAGTCCCAGGCCCGGCCCTCCTTGTGCTCGCTGGTGCCGCCGACCGAGCAGTCCCGGCTGATGCCGTAGCTGCCGGAGCCGGGGTAGGCCCGCAGGAACATGTCCTTGAACGAGACCATCCCAGGCTTGGGCGACGGACTACAGGTGCTCTGGCCGTCGTAGGCGGGGTAGGGCTCGATCTGGCGGGGCGAGGTGATGGCCTCGGTCGACTCGCGGGCGGGTGGGGCATCACCCTCGCCGGTGACGGTGAAGGTGCCGCCGTCGACCTGGCCGAGGTCCTCGAACATCGGGGCGATGCAGGTGCCGACCACCGAGTAGGTCCCGGCCGGGACCCCGACGGGGACGGTGAACACCCGGTCCCAGGTCCCGTCGCGCTCGACGGCGAGGGTGGCCGACGCGGCGGCGGTGCCGTCGGGGTTGACCAACTGGAACAGGAGGCCGTCGGCCGCAGTGACGCCGTCGGTCAGGTAGCAGCCCTGGCCGGTGACGCCGATGCGCGTACCGGTGAGACCCTCGGTGACCGAGAGGTGGAGCTCGGGGTCCCCCTCGCCCTGGGCGGCCTGCGGGGCGAGGGGTGCCACGGCCAGGACCGACGCCGCCAGTACGGCGGCGAGGGCGGTGACGAGGAGGCGACGCACCCTTAGGGGATCGGCCGCGGAACGGCGTTGCTGAACTGGGGTCCGCATCGTCGTCCCCCTTCGGCGGGCTTCCCTGCCGCCTGTTGCGATCGGACTGCGACTTCTTTGCGGATTGGTTACGAAGTTACGTCGCAACCGTCATCGAGGCAAATGGAGGGCGATCGGCTCCCGGTCAGCCGCCGGCCACGGCACCGAGATACGCGGGGCGTTCGCCGCCCCCGTGGACCACCAGGTTGGCCCCCGACACGTAGGCCGACGCCGGTCCGGCGAGGAACAGGACGGCCTCGGCCACGTCGGCCGCCGTACCCATCCGCCCGAGGGGGACCGTGGCCTCGACCCGGGCGATGGCCTCGGCGTCGCCGTAGTGGTCGTCGGCCGCCTCGGTGGCGATGAGCCCCGCCGAGACGCAGTTGACCCGCACCTTGGGGGCCCACTCGACGGCCAGGGTCTGGGTGAGGTTGACCAGGCCCGCCTTGGCCGCGCCGTAGGCGGCCGTACCCGGGGACGGGCGCAGGCCGCTCACCGACCCGATGTTCACGATCGTCCCGCCCTCGTCCTGGCCCTGCATCACCCGGTTGGCGGCCTGGGCCACGAACAGCGGGGCGAGCAGGTTGAGGGTGACGATGGCCGTGGAGAAGCGGGGGGAGGCGGTGGCGGCGTCGGCGGCGGGGGAGCCGCCGGCGTTGTTGACGGCCACGTCGAGGCGACCGTGGGCCCGCACCACCCGCTCGACGAGGTCGTCGACGGCCTCGGGGTCCCGCACGTCGGCCCCGTGGAAGTGGGCGCCGTCGGGGAGGTCGTCGGGCTCGGTCCGGCCGCAGACCGCGACGGTGGCGCCGCCGGCCACCAGCCGGTCGGTGATGCCGCGGCCGATGCCACGGGTGCCGCCGGTGACCAGGGCCACCCGGCCGTCGAGGTCGTGGGAGTCGCTCATCGGTCGGCGAGCGTACGCGGGCCGACCGGAGGTGTGGAGGACGCCGGGTGGCGCCGCGGCCCGCCCGTTCGCCCTCGGGGCCCCGCGTCGCCTACCGTCGCCGCGCCCATGCCCATCACCGCAACCACCGACGAGCACGGCATCGCCACCGTGATCATGGACAACCCGCCGGTCAACGCCCTGACCGTGGCCGGCTGGTTCGAACTGGCCGACCTCGTCCGCTCGCTGGGGGAGGATCCCGCCGTACGGGTGGTGATCCTCGCCGCCGAGGGACGGGGCTACAACGCCGGCGTCGACATCAAGGAGATGCAGGCCACCGAGGGCTACGAGGCCCTCATCGGGGCCAACAAGGGCTGCTACGCCGCCTTCGCCGCCGTCTACGAGTGCGCCGTGCCCGTCATCGCCGCCGTGCACGGCTTCTGCCTGGGCGGGGGCATCGGGCTGGTGGGCAACGCCGACGTGATCGTCGCCGCCGACGACGCCACCTTCGGCCTCCCCGAGGTCGACCGGGGGGCGCTGGGGGCGGCCACCCACCTGGCCCGCCTGGTGCCCCAGCACAAGATGCGGGCGATGGTCTACACGTCGGCCACCGTGACCGCCGCCGAACTGGCCCACTACGGCTCGGTCCTGCGGGTGGTCCCGCGGGACGAGCTGATGGACGCGGCCCGCGAGGTGGCGATGCAGATCGCCGAGAAGAGCCCCACCGTCATCCGGGCGGCCAAGGAGTCGCTCAACGGGATCGACCCCGTCGACGTCAAGCGGTCCTACCGCTTCGAGCAGGGCTTCACCTTCGAGCTGAACCTGGCCGGCGTGGCCGACGAGGCCCGGGACGCCTTCGTCGCCACCGGCGACAAGGCCGACTTCTCGTCCGAGGGGAAGGCGTAGCCGTGGCCCTGGTCAAGACCATGACGGCCGACGAGGCCGTGGCCGGCATCGAGTCGGGCATGACGATCGGCATCGGGGGCTGGGGCTCCCGGCGCAAGCCGATGACCCTGCTGAAGGCCCTCCTGCGCACGGGGGCCACCGACCTCACCGTGGTCAGCTACGGCGGCCCCGACGTCGGCATCCTCTGCGCCGCCGGACGGGTGCGCAAGGTCGTGTTCAGCTTCGTGTCGCTCGACTCGATCCCCCTCGAGCCCCACTTCCGCCACGCCCGGGAGTCGGGGGCCATCGAGGTCGAGGAGTACGACGAGGGCATGTTCCTGCTCGGCCTGCAGGCCGCGGCCTGGAACGTGCCCTTCCTGCCGACCCGGGTCGGCCTGGGCTCGGACCTGTTCCGGGTCAACCCCCGCCTCGAGACGGTGACCTCGCCGTACCTGTCGGCGACGGGGGAGCGCGAGGACCTGGTGGCCATGCCCGCCCTGCCCCTCGACGTCTCGCTGCTGCACCTGAACCGGGGTGACGAGCGGGGCAACGCCCAGTTCCTCGGCCCCGACCTCTACATGGACGACCTCTTCGCCGCCGCCGCCGAGCGCACCTACGTGTCGGTCGAGCAGGTGGTCCCCACCGCCGAGCTCACGCCGTTCCACACCCTGCGCATCAACCGGCTGCAGGTCGACGGCGTGGTCGAGGCCCCCGGCGGCGCCGGCTTCACCTCCTGTCAGCCCGACTACGAGCGTGACGAGGAGGCCCAGAAGGCCTACGCCGCCACGGCCCGGGACCCCGAGGCCTGGTCGGCCTGGCTCGACGACTGGATGGCATCGTGAACGACGTGACCGTGAGCGACTTCGCCCGGGCCGAGATCTGTTGTGTGGCGGTGGCCGAGTGCTTCCGGGGCGACGGCGAGATCCTGGCCAACCCCATCGGGACCATCCCCATGATCGGCGGGCGCCTGGCCCGGGCCACCTTCGAGCCCGAGCTGGTGATGACCGACGGCTACGCCATGCTCGCCGCCGACATCCACCCGGTGGGCACCGAGGGGGACCCCGACCTGGTGGCCGAGGGCTGGAACCCGTACCGGACCATGTTCGACGTGGTCTGGGGCGGCAAGCGCCACGTGATGATGGGTGCCACCCAGGTCGACCGCTACGGCAACCAGAACATCGCCGCCATCGGGCCCGATCCGACGCAGCCCAAGGTCCAGCTCCTCGGGTTCCGGGGGGCGCCGGGCAACACCGTCAACAACCCGACCAGCTACTGGGTGCCCCGCCAGTCGGCCAAGGTGCTGGTCGAGTCCGTCGACGTGGTCACGGGCGTGGGCTACGACCGCGCCGCCGCCCTGAGCCCGGCCCAGCGCCGCTTCCACGAGATCCGCCGGGTGGTCACCGACCTGGCCGTGTTCGACTTCGAGAGCGACGACCACACCATGCGGCTCCGCTCGGTCCACCCGGGCGTCACGGTCGACCAGGTGCTCGAGGCCACCGGGTTCGAGCCGGTCGTGCCCGACGACGTGCCCGAGTCGCGGCTCCCCACCGACGAGGAGCTGCGCCTCCTGCGTGAGGTGCTGGACCCCGACGGCCGGGCCGAGCACGAAGTACCCGGATAGGGAGCCCTGCCGATCCGCGCTCCACTCTCCACCCGGCTCTGCGACCTGGTGGGCATCGACGTGCCCGTCGTCCAGACGGGCATGGGATGGGTGGCGGGCCCCCGTCTCGTCACCGCCACGGCGAATGCCGGGGCGCTCGGGATCCTCGCCGCCGCCACGATGGACCTGGATCAGCTCGAGGCGTCGGTGCGGGAGGTCAAGGAGGCCACCGACCGGCCCTTCGGCGTGAACCTGCGGGCCGACGCCCCCGACGCGGCCGACCGCATCGACCTGCTCATCCGCGAGCAGGTCAAGGTGGCCTCGTTCGCCCTCGCCCCCAAGCAGGACCTCATCGCCCGGCTCCAGGACCACGGCATCGTGGTCATGCCCTCCATCGGGGCGCGGCGCCATGCCGAGAAGGTGGCCGAGTGGGGGGTCGACGCGGTGCTCGTCCAGGGCGGCGAGGGGGGCGGTCACACCGGTGGGGTCCCCACCAGCCTGCTGCTGCCGCAGGTGGTCGACGCCGTCGACCTGCCGGTGGTGGCCGCCGGCGGCTACTTCGACGGCCGGGGCCTCGTCGCGGCGCTGGCTTACGGGGCGGCCGGGATCGC
>CAYTJS010000214.1:0-6715 GCA_964438115.1 uncultured Iamiaceae bacterium | reverse complement strand
CCTCGCGGGCACCCTGGGCCTCCTGGGCCCGGGCCTCCCGCTCGGCCAACCGGGCCTCCAGCTCCTCGACCCGGCGCTCGGTGGCGGCCAGCTCGTCGGCGGTGCGCCGCCGCTCCCGCCGCACGGCGGCCAGCTCCTCGACGGCCGCCTCGGCGTCCTCCCGCTGACGGGCCAGCTCGGCCTCGGCGTGGGCCCGCTTCGAGTCGGCCACCTCGGCCCGGCGGGTGGACTCCCGCAGGCGGCGTTCGGCCTCGTGCTCCCCGCTGGCCCGGTCCCGGGCCGCTGCCAGGGCGGCGAGGGCGTCCTCCCAGCCGAGCGGGCGCCAGAGGTGCAGCCACCCGGCGGCGTCGACCTGATCGGGGGTGGTGGCGTCCCGGACCCGGTCGCGGAAGGCGACGTCGTCCTCCAGCAGGCGGGCCACGGTGTCGAGGGCGGGGCCGGTGAGCTGTCGGAAGCCCAGTACCTTGGCCAGCTCGCGGGGCGCGGGCACCACCGGGTCGGCGGCCTCACCCTCGCGGGCCACCTCGACCGCCCGTTCCAGGGCGGTGCGGACCAGGACGGGATCCACCCTCAGGTCCCGCCGGTCACGACGACGCCGCCTCCCCCTGGGGCACCTCCTCGACGTGGTCGCCGGTGCCGCACCAGCGACAGGCGACCTCCTCGATCCGTTCCTCCAGGACCTCGACGTCCTCGATCTCGAGCTCGCCCCCCACCGTGTAGTGGTGGAAGGCCCGGGTCCGGCGGGTGGCCACCACGTCGAACCGGGTGAGGTTGCCGCAGGCGTCGCAGCGGTAGCGCACCGGTGTCACGGCGCCACCGTACCGATCGGCCGTGCGCCTTGGAGGGACGAACGCCAGTTCGCCAGGATGGTGGGCATGGGCCTGACCGCGCAGACCACCTTCGACGACCTGGGCACGCCGTTGGTGGACGTGACCTTCTGCGTCATCGACCTCGAGACGACGGGCGGCTCCCCCACCGAGGACCGCATCACCGAGATCGGGGCCGTGCTGCTGCGGGGCGGCGAGTGCCTGGGCACGTTCCAGACCCTGGTCAACCCTGGGTGCCGGGTCCCGCCGGCGATCACCGTCCTCACCGGCATCACCGAGGCCATGGTCCTGCCGGCCCCGCCCATCGAACGAGTCCTGCCCGCCCTGCTCGAGTTCTGGGGCACGGCGGTCTTCGTCGGCCACAACGTGGCCTTCGACGCCGGGTTCCTCCGCGAGGCCGCCCGGCGCTGCGGCTACACGTTGCCGGCGGTCCCCCGGGTCGACACCGCCGCCCTGGCCCGCCGCCTCCTCGCCGACGAGGTCCCCAACCACCGCCTGGGCACCCTCGCCACCCAACTCCGGCTGGACCACCGCCCGTCGCACCGGGCCCTCGACGACGCCCTGGCCACCGGCGACCTGCTCCACGTGCTGCTCGAGCGGGCCGGGCGCCTCGGGGTGCTCGGCCTCGACGACCTGGTCGGCCTGCCCAAGATCGACCGCCACCCCCAGGCGGCCAAGCTGGCCCTCACCAACCACCTCCCCCGCAAGCCGGGGGTGTACGTGTTCCGGGACCGCGACGGCCGGCCGCTCTACGTCGGGAAGGCCACCAACCTGCGCACCCGGGTGCGCAGCTACTTCTCCTCCGACCGCCGCCGCAAGGTGGCCCAGCTCCTGCGGGAGGTGGTGACCATCGACCACACGGTCTGCGAGGGCCCGATGGAGGCCGAGGTGCTGGAGGTGCGGCTGATCGCCGAGTGGCAGCCCCGGTTCAACCGGCAGGGCACCGGCCGGGACCGCACCGCCTACCTCAAGCTGACCTGCGCCGAGGCGTTCCCCCGGCTCTCGGTGGTGCGCACCCGCCGCGACGACGGCGCCCACTACCTCGGGCCCCTGCCCAGTGCCCGGTTCGCCAAGCGGGTGGCCGAGGCCATCGAGTCGAGCGTCCCCCTGCGGCGCTGCACGGCCCGGCCCACCGGGACCAAGGCCGCACCGTGCGCCCCGGCCCAGCTCGGGGTCGCCACCTGCCCGTGCGCGGGGACCATCTCGGCCGAGGAGTACCGGCGGCTGGTGGACCGCACGGTGCGGGGCCTCACCCGCGAGCCCGAGCTGCTGCTCGCGCCACTGCGGGAGCGGATGGCCACCTTGGCCGGCGAACAGCGCTTCGAGGAGGCCGCCGACGTGCGGGAACGGGCCGCCGCCCTCGCCGCCGCCCTCGAGCGGCAGCGCCGCCTGGACCGCCTGCGGCGGGCCGGCCGGGTGGTCATCGAGCTGGACGACGGCGGCGGGGCCGAGCTGGTCGGCGGCCGCCTGGTCCGGTCCTGGGCCGGCGGCCAGCCCACCCTCGACCTCGTCGGCGTGCCCCCCACCCCGGTCGGCCCCGACGAGGACCGGGTCGCCGTCGACGAGGTGTTGTGCGTCCACCGCTGGCTCGAGGAGCGGGCCGGCCAGGTCCGCCTCACGCACTGCGACGACGGCCTCGCCTCCGCCCTGCCCCGTCTGCCCACCTTCACCCCGCGCCGTCAGCGGGCCCGGGCCCACCAGTAGCCTGGGACCATGTTCGAAGCGCTGCTCGTCCTGATGATCGCCGGGCTGGTGACCGTCGGCCTCGTGGTCGGCAGCGTGCTCGTCCTCCGGTGGCAGCTGCGGCGGGCCAACCGGGTGCACCCCAAGGTGACCACGGCGGCCCCGACCACCTGGCTGGTGGCCCCCACCGCCCCCGCCCGCCTCCATCGCCGCCTGCGCACCACCGTGCGGGTGACCGCCGTCGGTCCCGGGGCCGCGCCCGAGGCCGTCGTGGCCCGCGCGTCCGACCTCGACCGCCACCTGGTCCTGGCCGCCCGTCTGCCGATGGCCCAGCGGGTGCCCGAGCTGCGCCGCCTGAGTGCCCAGGTCGACGAGCTGGACCGCCTGGCCCGCACCGCCACCCGGGCGCTGGCCGCCCCCGTCGGTGACGACCCCCTCGAGCGCCTGCGCCTGCTGGCCGAGGCCCGCGACGAGGTCGAGGCCATCGACGCCCGTCACCAGCTCCCGGCCTGACCCCCGGCCCGTCGGGCCGCGGCCTGACCCCTACCCGGCCAGGGAACGGCCGAGCTCGACGACCCGGTCCAGGGTGGCCGCCGCCCGCCCGTCGTCGATGGCGGCCCCGGCCAGGGTGACCCCGGCCGCCAGGTCGTCGGCCCGACCGGCCACCACGAAACCGGCGGCGGCGTTCAGTACGACGATGTCACGGTGCGGTCCGGGGTCGCCGGCCAGCACCCGACGGGCGGCCTCGGCGTTCTCCGCCGCGTTCCCCCCCACCAACTGGTCGGCGGTGGCCCGGGCCAGCCCCAGCTCGGTGGGATCGACCGCCCGGGTGGTGACGGCGCCGTCCTTCAGTTCGTGGACGGTGCTGGTGGAGGCGGTGGTGAGCTCGTCGAGCCCGTCGTCGCCGTGGACGACCATGGCGTGCACGGACCCGACGGCACCCAGCACCCCCAGGACCCGCTCGGCCACGCTCGGGTCGGCCACGCCGACCACCTGGCGGCGTACGCCGGCGGGGTTGGCGATGGGCCCGAGGATGTTGAAGGCGGTGGGAATGCCCAGCTCACGCCGGGGCGGCCCGGCGTGGCGCATGGACGGGTGGAAGCGCGGGGCCAGGGCGAAGCCGAAGCCGGTCTCGGCCACACAGGTGGCCAGGGCCTCGGGCCCCAGGTCGATGGTGATGCCGAGGGCCTCGTAGACGTCAGCCGAACCGCACCGCGAGGAGGCGGCCCGGTTGCCGTGCTTGAGCACCGGCACCCCCCCACCGGCCAGCACGAGGGCGGCGATGCTCGAGACGTTGATGGTGCCGGCCCGGTCACCGCCGGTGCCGCAGGTGTCGACGGCGTCGACCCCCTCGGGCAGGACGATGCGCTCGGCGGCGTCGAGCATGGCCTGGCGCAGGGCGGCCAGTTCCTCGACGGTCTCGCCCTTCATGCGCAGGGCGACGACGAAGCCGGCGATCTGGGCCGGGGTGGCCTCGCCCGCCAGGATCTCGACCATGGCCGACCGGGCCACGGCCGGATCGAGGTCACGGCCCGCCGTGACCCGGGCCAGGACGTCGGACCACCCGGGGAACTCGCTGCTCATCCCCGCAGCATGCCGCCCCGGCCCCACCGGGGCGCAACCGGTTCGGCCCTCGACGGGTCGGTCAGGCGGATCGGCGCCGCTGGCGGATCATGCGGCGGCGCTCCTTCTCGGTGGCCCCGCCCCACACGCCGTCGCGCTCCCGCGAGCCCAGGGCGTGCTCGAGGCACTCGGGCTGCACGGCGCACTGGCCGCAGATCGCCTTGGCCACCTCGGCCTCCTCCTCGGAGACCGGATAGAAGATCTCCGGGTCGAGGCCCTTGCAGGCGGCGTTCCGGTTCCAGATCTCGACGACTGCCATTGGTCCCGCTCAGCTCCCCTCGTCGCCCCCCGTCCGGGGCGCCGACCCCCCGGTCGGCTGGCCGCAGTTTGGACAATCCGTCACGCCCGGCGCAACCCCGGGTGACGCCGATGTCAGGTACGGGCGGTCACCCGCGCAGGTCACCCAGCAGCTCGGCCCGGGTGTCCTCGCCCAGCTCGACCTCGTGGTCGTAGTCGGGATGGGCGATGGCCAGCCGGACCGGGCCGGCGGCGAAGGCCTCGACCTCGACGGGGGCCAGGTCGAAGTGGACGTAGTGGACCGAGGCGGTGATCTCCTCGCGGGTGAGCTGCTTCTCGTGGTCGGGGTCGACGAGGCAGCCCACGGTGCGCCCGTCGGCCAACCGCAGCTCGACCTGGGTCTCGATCCCCACCAGCCGGGGCAGCCAGGTCATCAGGTCGTCCTTGCTGGTCAGCTCGATGAAGAGGGTGGCGCTCACCTGCCCCGCGCCGGGGATGAGCGGGTTGTAGACGTCCAGCTCGGTCTGGATCCCCTCGTCGGTGATGATCTTCTCGGCCCGGGCCATCTCCTGGATCTGGAACCGGATGGTGTCGCGGTTCTCGAACAGGAGGGTGACGAAGGGACCGACACCGACCCGCCGCTTGCGCTTGAGGGCGATGACGTGGGCCCGGAACTCGTCGCGCTCGCGCTCGTAGGCGCGCAGGTCGCCGATGTCGTCGAGGGTCAGCGGGGCTGCCATGAGGTCTCCTCCTCGGGGAGCTCGTAACCGGCGGCCAGCACCTGGAGCGGGTGCACCGGGGCCTTGCCGGTCTCCTGCACGATCCCCCCG
Organism: uncultured Iamiaceae bacterium; assembly: GCA_964438115.1. Lineage (GTDB taxonomy): Bacteria > Actinomycetota > Acidimicrobiia > Acidimicrobiales > DATDAH01 > DATDAH01. The sequence continues at coordinate 1,515 of CAYTJS010000214.1, read as the reverse complement.
TTGGCCAGGTGGCAGTCGCCCGCCACCACGTCGTCGTCGGCCTTCTCGATGGCCGTGGCCAGCTTCTTCGCCACCTTGCGCGAGATCTCGTAGTTCTGGTCGCGGTAGCCCCACGTGCCGTCGATGGCCGAGCACTCGGCCACCACGGTGACCTTGGCCCCGGTCAGCTTGAGCAGGTCCCGGCTCTTCAGCCCCACGTTCTGGGCCCGGAGGTGGCACGGGGCGTGGTAGGTGACGGACTCGGGCGTCTCGCCGGCGAACTCGGTGTCGAGACCCCCGCCCTCCTTGTGCACCACCATCAGGTGCTCGCAGGCGTCCCGGGTGTGCTCGGCCACCAGTCGGGCGTCGGCGGTGGCCAGGTAGTCCGGGTAGTCCTGCTTCAGGATGTAGCCGCAGGTCGGCTGGGGCACCACGACCACCGGCTCCTCGCCCCGGGCCTGCGCCTCGCGGATGGCCCCGGCGAGGACCGTGACGTTCTTCTCGGCCAGGTCGCGGAACTGGTCCAGGTAGCCCTGGTGGAGCCACGGCGCGCCGCAGCACACCTGGCCCTCGGGCCGCGAGCACTCGATGCCGTTGCGCTCGTAGACGCCGACCAGGGCCTTGCCGACCTCGGGGGCCTGGTACTCGACCAGGCAGGTGGGGAAGACGATGGCGGGGTCGCGGGTGGCGCCGTCGGCGGCGGCGACCGCCGAGGCCGGGCGCTTCTTGAACCAGGTGCTGAAGCGCTGCCGGGCGTACGGCGGCAGCACCCGCTCGGCGGCGATGCCGGCGACCTTCTCCATCAGCTTGCGACCGGCCGACCCCGGCTTGGTCACCACCTTGTTGGCCACCGGGGCCAGGGCGCTGTTCAGGCGACCGACCCGGTCGGTCTGGCCGAGGGCCCGGGCCTGGAGGGTGGGCTTGGAGCGCCGGGCGGCCCGGACCTGGTCGGCCCGCATCATGAGGCGGGGGAAGTCCAGCTCCCACTCGCTCTGGCCCGGCACGTAGGGGCAGTTGATGTAGCAGAGCTTGCAGCCGAAGCACTCGTCGACGACCTGGTCCTGCTGGGCCGGGGTCATCCGGGCCGCGTCCTGGTCGTCGAAGCCGTCGATGATGTCGAAGAGGGTCGGGAACGACGTGCAGAACTTGAAGCAGAGCCGGCACCCGTGGCACAGGTCATAGACGCGGTCGAGCTCCTGGCGGAGGTCGGCCTCGTCGAGGTAGGCGGGGTGGAACGGGTCGTAGGTGGTGGTCACGGGGCCTCGGTCGGGACGGCGGACGTGGGGGCGCGCGGCCGGGCCCTACCCGGGGCCGGCCCTCGCCGGACCCCGGGCAGGGACTCGGGTCAACCGATCAGGAGAGGCTCTCCAGGCCGGCGGTGAAGCGGCCGGCGTGGCTCTTCTCGGCCCGGGCCAGGGTCTCCAGCCACTCGGCGATCTCGTCGAAGCCCTCGTCGCGAGCGGTCTTGGCGAAGCCGGGGTACATCTCGGTGTACTCGTAGGTCTCGCCCTCGATGGCCGACTTGAGGTTGTCCTC
>CAYTJS010000213.1:0-6718 GCA_964438115.1 uncultured Iamiaceae bacterium | reverse complement strand
CCCAGCCCTGGCTGGGACGCCGCATCGACGCCCTGGCCGACGAGACCGACGCCGAACTGGTCGTGCTCGACCCGGCCCTGCCCGTGGGCCTCATCGGGCCCCACCTGCGCCATCCTTACGGCGTCGTCCTCCACGGCGCCGAGGTGACCGTCCCCGGGCGCCTGCCCGGCACCAACCTGGCCCTGCGGCGGGTGCTGCGGGGGGCCCGGGTCGTCATCGCCGCCGGCCACTACCCGGCGGCGGAGGGGGAGCGGGCCGCGGGTCGGGCCCTACCCGTGGTCCACGTGCCCTGCGGGGTCGACATCGACCGGTTCCGGCCCCTCGACGACGAGGCCCGGGCCGCCGCCCGCCGCCGCCTCGGGCTCCCGGAGGGCCGCCTGGTGGTGGGGGTGAGCCGCCTCGTGCCCCGCAAGGGCTTCGACGTGGTCATCCGGGCCGTGGCCCGCCTGGCCGCGGACCGCCCCGACCTGCACCTGGCCGTCGCCGGCTCGGGTCGGGACCGGAACCGGCTGGAGAAGGTGGCGGCCGAGGTCGGGGCACCGGTGACCTTCCTCGGCCGGGTGCCGGACGAGGACCTGCCCGCCCTCTACGGCTGCGGGGACGTGTTCGCCATGCTCTGCCGCAACCGGTGGGCCGGCCTGGAGCAAGAGGGCTTCGGCATCGTGTTCCTCGAGGCGGCCGCCGCCGGCGTGCCCGCCCTGGCCGGGCAGAGCGGCGGGGCGGCCGAGGCGGTGGCCGACGGCGAGACGGGCCTGGTGGTCGACCCGCCCTCCTCGGTCGACGCCGCCGCCACGGCGCTGGCCCGCCTGCTCGACGACGAGGACGCCCGTCGGGCCATGGGGGTGGCGGCCCGGCAGCGGGCGGCCACCGACTACACCTACGAGGGGCTCGCCACCCGGCTGGCCGAGGCCCTCGACGCATGACCGACGTGCCCGAGCCCGACGTCGACCCCGCGGCCGACGCTACGGCCCCGGCTCCGACGACCGGCCCCGACCCGCTGCTGCGGGCCGACTGGGTCGGCACCGGCGTCCTGACCCTGGGCGCCGTGGGTGCCGTGCTGGCCCCCGACACCCTCGCCCTGCCCTACGCCCTGGTGGGCCTGGTCCTGTTCGTCGCCGGCTTCATCGCCTTCGTCTGGGCCTACGCCGTGGCCGTGGGCCGCAGCCGCGAGGAGGTCATCAGCGTGGCCGGCGTGTGGTTCCTCTCCGGCTCGGTGCCGTCAGGTGTTCGCCGCCAGTGCTTCGCCGCCCTCGCCGTGCAGGTGGTCGTGGTGGTCACCGCCGCCTCGCTGCAGCCGTTCACGGCGGTGGCCTTCGGGGTGCTGGCCCCGCTCTACGGCCTCGGCCTGACCGGCCTGTGGGCGGCCCGCCACGGGACGTTCCCACCCCGTCCGGAGGACGATGGTCGTCGGCGCCCCCGCTGATCGACCACAATGCAGCGGTCGAGGACCGCACGAACGAGAGAGGGTCGATGGCGGAACACGCGTCGGAGCACACCACGATCGCCGCCCCGCCGGCGTTGTGCTGGGAGGTCGTCACCGACTTCGCCGCCTACCCGGTCTGGGCGAAGGACATCAAGGAGGCCGAGGTCGTCCACCGCGACCTCGACGGCCGGGCCTCGGTCGTGCGCTTCCGGGCCGCGGCCATGGGTCGCAGCACGACGTACCTCCTCGGCTACGACTACGCCGGCGAGCCGGAGCGGCTGGCCTGGCACCTGCTCGACGGCGACATCGAGAAGCGCCTGGAGGGCAGCTACGTGTTCCGGGCCGTCGAGGGTGACCCCGCGACCACCGAGGTCGACTACGAGCTCACCGCCGAGCTGAAGGTGCCCCTGCCGGGCTTCGTGAAGCGCCGGGCCGAGAGCCGCATCATGCAGACGGCCCTGCCCGAGCTCAAGGCGCGCATCGAGGCGGTCGCCGCCTCGAGGTGAGGATCCTCCTCTTCACCGGCAAGGGGGGCGTCGGCAAGACGACGGTGGCCGCCGCCACGGCGGTGGCCGGGGCCGGGCGGGGGGAGCGCACCCTCGTCTTCTCCACCGATTCGGCGCACTCGTTGGCCGACTCCCTGGCCGTCGACGTGGCCAGCACGCCCACCGAGGTCGGCGCCGGGCTCTGGGCCCAGCAGCTCGACGCGCGGGAGCGCACCGAGGAGGCCTGGGAGGACATCCGGTCGTACCTGGTCGAGGTCTTCGACTGGGCCGGCGTCGACGGGGTCGAGGCCGAGGAACTGGCCGTCCTGCCCGGCCTCGACGAGGTGTTCGGGCTGGTCGACCTGAAGGCCCACGCCACCTCGGGGCGCTGGGACACGATCGTGGTCGACTGCGCCCCGACGGCGGAGACCATCCGCCTGCTGTCGCTGCCCGACGTCCTGTCCTGGTACATGGACCGGGTCTTTCCGATGACCCGGCGGGTGAACCGGGTCGTGGGTCCCGTCGTGTCCCGCATGACCCGCCTCCCCGTCGCCGGCGACCACGTCTTCGGCGCCGCCGACCGCTTCTACGCCCGGCTGGAGGGGGTGAAGGAGTTGCTCACCGACCCGGCCCTGGCCTCGGCCCGGCTGGTGGTGAACCCCGAGCGCATGGTCATCGCCGAGGCCCGGCGCACCTACACCTACCTGGCCCTCTTCGGGTACGCCGTCGACGCAGTGGTGGCCAATCGGGTCCTGCCCGACGCGGTCAGCGACCCCTGGTTCGACCGCTGGAAGGCGGTGCAGGCCGAGCACCTGGCCACCGTCGACGACGCCTTCTCGCCCCTTCCCGTCCTGCGGGCCCACCTGGCCGACACCGAGGTCGTGGGGGTCGAGGCCCTGGCCGCCCTGGCCGCCGAGGTGTACGGCGACCGGGTGCCGTCGGCCCGGCTGCACGAGGGCACGCCCCTGCGCTTCGACCGGGGCGCCGACGGCTGGGCCCTGCACCTCGACCTGCCCTTCGCCGAGAAGGGTGAGGTCGACGTCGGCCGGCGGGGTGACGAGTTGGTCGTCACCGTGGGCCCCTACCGGCGGGTGCTGGCCCTGCCCGACTCCTTCGTCGACCGACCCGTGCAGCGGGCCGGGCTGCGGGAGGGCACACTGACGGTCGTGTTCGGCGACCCCACCCCCGATCGTGACTGACGAGACCGGGGCGGAGGACCGCGCCGGCGAGGCCGTGGCCCACCTCCAGGCCGCCGTGCGCGAGTTGGTGGCGGCGTCCCGGGCCTTCCTCGACGTGGTCGAGGAGGTCGTGGAGGACCCCGCCGCGGGCGACGCCCTGCTCGCCACCTTCACCGACCTGTCCCGCCGGGTGACCCGCCGCGACGACCGCCCTCCCGACCCCGGGGTGGAGCACATCGACCTGGACTGATCCGGGAACCGGGGTTCAGTTCCGGGGCCAGCGGCCGATGGATGGCCGTGAGGATCGTGCAGCTGGCGGGACCGGCCGGGGCCCCGCCGCTCGACTTCCACCCGGCGCTGACGATCGTCGACGGCCTCGACGCCGAGGCCCGGGCCCGCCTGCTCGCCGTCTTCCGGGCCCTGCCGATGGCCACCGATCCCGGCTGGGAGGGCCTGATCGAGTCCCACGGCGTCGTCTTCGACCTCGACGCCGCCAACCTGCGGCTGCTGGGACTGGGCCGCGCCGCCGAGGTGGTCGTGACCCCGGGGGACCTGCCCGACGGCACCACGGGGGCCGTGCCGGACCTGACGCCCCCGATCGAGGGCGACGGAGGACCGGTCGACGGTCTACGGCTGAGCCACGAGATCCTGGCCCACGGCGTGGCCACGCTGAAGCGCTCCCGCCTCGAGTACGAGGGTGCCCGCCTCCAGGCCGTCGAGGCCATCGAGGAGGCCCGGGCCGAGCTGGACCCCTTCGCCACCACGGCCTTCGAGCAGGCCGCCGCCGCCCTGGACCGGGTCACCGGCGACCGGGACGAGGCCGGCGCGGATGAGCCGGTCCTGTCGGCCACCGACGCGGCCCGGGCCGAGCGTGACGACCTGCGGTCCCGCCTGGGCGAGCTCGACGACGTGGACCTGGCCCCGGTGCTGGCCGCCCTGGAGCGGGCCGAGCGGGCCGTGGGTGGGGCCGATCACCTGGACCCGGAGGCCGTGCGGGGTCTCGCCGAGGCCCTGGCCCTGGCCGAGGCCGACGTCGCTGCCGTGGAGACGGCCCGGCGGGCCTCGGGTCGTGATCCCGAGGAACTGGCCCGGCGCCTCGACGGCGTCCGACTCCAGATCGAGCGGCTGGAGGCCACCACGGCGGTGCCCCTTCCCGGGCCCGAGGACGTGGCCGAGCTGGAGGCCGCCCACGACGCCGTGGTCGAGGCCGATGCCCGCGTCAGCGCCGGCCGCCTGGTCAGCAAGGCGGCCCGCAAGGCGCTGGACGAGGCGGTGGCCGTCGAGGAGGCGATCCTCGACCGGCTGGGCTTCCCGACCTACAGCGCCTTCGCCCTGGCCCAGTCCGCCCCCGGTCCCGACCCCGAGACCCGGGTCGAGCTGGAGACCGCCCGACGGGAGGCCGCCGAGCTGGAGGTCGCCCTGGCCGAGGCCCGGGCCGGGGATCCCCACGCCGACACCCTCGCCGCCGCCGTGACGCGCCGCGACGAGCTGCGGGCGGACGCCCTGGCCGTGGTCGACGTGGCCCCGGAGGACGCCGTCGCCGCCCTGAACGCCCTGGCCGACGACCTGGCCGGCAGCGACGACGCCACCGCGGCGGTGACCGGGCTGCGGGACGCCCTCGCCGCCGTCGGCGTCGACTTCGGGGACCTGGACCTGGCCGACGACGAGGTCGTCGAGGTGGGCCGGGTGTGGGTCGCCGACACCGCCGAGCTGGTCGAGCACCGGGCCCGGCTGGGTGAGGAGCTGGCGGCCGCCGAGGCCCGTCTGGCCGCCATCGAGGCCGAGGAGAGCGGCGCCGGCGCCGGTGACGACCCCGTGGCCACCGCCCGGGGTGAGCTGGAGGCGGCCGAGGCCCGGCTGGCCCGGCACCGCCAGGCCTCGGACCGGGTCGCCGAGCTGTGTGCCGTCCTCGAGGACATCGAGGCCCGACTGGAGGACCTGGGCGACAACATCTCGGCCCAGGAGGCCCTGGTGGCGGCCGCCGCCGCCGGGCTGGCCCAGGCCGAGGGGGGCGAGGAGGGGGCGGGCGAGGCCGTCGCCGAGCCCGACTGGCTGGACCAGAGCGGCCAGCCCGAGGGGGTCGACGACACCGAGTGGTTCCTCCTGACCCGCCTGGCCGGACTGCGGGAGCTCTCCTTTGCTGGGTCGGTCCCGCTCGTCCTCGACGGCGCCTTCGCCGGCCTGGACCGGGAGCGGGCCCACCGGGCCCTCGACCACGTCGCCACCATGACCGATGTCGTGCAGGTGGTGTATCTGGGCGGGGACGAGGCCGTGGTCGAGTGGGCCGCCCTCCACGCCGACGTGGCCTCGGTCGTCTCGGTCGCCGCCGCCCCCGTCGGGTAGCGCCACCGGCGTCGGGACCTTCGGCCGCCGGACGGTCCTCGGGCGGCCCCCTACGCTGGGCGCGATGACGAGCCTCAGCGCCGAAGTCATCCGGGACCTGGCCGCCTACCGCCCCGCGGGGGCCACGGTGACGACCTGCTACCTCGACGTCGACGGCCGCCGTTTCCCCCGGCGGGCCGGCTACGAGCAGGAGTTCGAGCGGCTGGTCCGCTCGGCCCGGGCCGACGGCGTCGACGGGGCCGACCTCGAGGCCTTCGAACGGCACGTGCGGGCCGGCGTCGACCGGTCCTCGACCCGGGGCCTGGCCATGTTCTCCTGCGCCGCCGACGGCTACTGGCGGGCCCTGGCCCTGCCCGTGCCCGTGCCCAGCCGGGTGGTGGCCGGCCACGCCCCGGCCGTGGGTGCCCTCGAGGCCCTGCTCCAGCACAGCGAGCCGCTGGGCGTGCTGCTGGCCGACCGCCAGCGGGTCCGGGTGCTGGTCTTCGAGCTGGGCGAGCTCACCGACTACGACGAGCAGACCGACGAGCTCCTCCGTGACGTCGACGACCGCGACGAGCGGGCCCGGGGCGACGGCTCGGCCAAGGTGGAGGACCACGACCGTCAGCACCTGCGCCGGGCGGCGGCCGCCGCCTTCGCCGTCCACCAGCGCCGCCCCTTCACCCACCTCTTCGTCGGGGCCCCGGCGGCACTGGTGTCCAGCCTCGAGGAGGACCTCCACCCCTACCTGCGCGAGCGGCTGCGTGGCCGTCTGGCCCTCGAACCGACGGCCGGCATCGACGCCATCCGCACCGTCGTGGTCGCCGCCGAGGCGGAGCTCGAGGCGGGCCGCGAACGGATGCTGCAGGACGACCTCCGGAGCCGTCTGGCGCGGGGCGAGCGGGCCGTCGCCGGGCTGGGCCCGGTGCTCGACGCCCTGGCCGAGCGTCGGGTCGAGCACCTCCTGGTCTCCGCCGGCTACGAGGAGGCGGGCTGGTCGTGCCCGGGCTGTGCCGGCCTGGCCCAGGTGGGGCCCACCTGTGCCCGCTGCGACGGGGCGATGGCGAAGGAGGCCGACGTGGTGGCCGCCGCCGTCGACGCCGCCGTGGCCACCGACGCCCGGGTCGACGTCCTCGGCGCGTCGGCCGACCTCGACGTGGCCGGGCGCATCGGCGCCTTCCTGCGCTTCTGAGGCCGACGGACCCGCGCTGATGGCCGCCGGGGTCACGATCGGTGTCGACGTCGGCGGCACCAAGGTGCTGGCTGTCGCCCTCGATGCCGATGGCGTCGAGCGGGGCCCGGTGCCGGCCCCG
>CAYTJS010000212.1:0-6761 GCA_964438115.1 uncultured Iamiaceae bacterium | reverse complement strand
GCCCTCGACCGGGTCACTGGCGGACGAGCTCGGCCTCGATCTCCAGCTTCACGGCCTTGCCGACGAGCACACCACCGGTCTCGAGGGCCTGGTTCCAGTTGAGGCCCCAGGCCTCGCGGTCGATCTCGCCGGTGGCCGAGAAGGCCAGGCGGCTGCCACCCCACGGGTCCACGGCGGTGCCCAGGAACTCGACGTCGAGGGCGACGGGCCGGGCCACGCCCTTGATGGTCAGCTCCCCGTCGAGCACCCAGCCGTCGCCGTCGCGGCGGATGCCGGTGCTGCGGTAGGCCAGCGTCGGAAACTCCTCGACGTCGAAGAAGTCCGGCGAGCGCAGGTGCTCGTCGCGGCCGGCGTCGCGGGTGTCGACGGAGGCGGCGTCGATCTCGACCTCGACGGCGGAGTCGGTCACCTCCTCGGCCACGGTGACCGTGCCGGACAGCTTGGAAAAGCCACCCCGGGCCTTGGCCACCATCAGGTGGCGGACCACGAAGTCGGCATGGCTGTGCGACGCGTCGATGGCGTAGGTGCCGACGGCGGGCACCAGGGCCCCGTCGACGGTGCGAGTCAGGTCGTTGGTCTCGATGACGCCCAATGGGTTGCTCCTCGGATCGGTCCCTGGGGGGATTTGGTTGTCAGTACAATTGTTGCTTCCGTAATTACTGTACATACAAGAACTTGCGCGTGCAACCTTTTCTTCGCCGACCTACGATCTCCCCCATGAGGGACGAGGACCTGCTCGAGGATCCGGTGATCACCCTGGCGGGGTTGCTCTTCGAGGTGCACGACGGGCTGTCGACCCTGGTCGAGCGCGGCGCCCAGCCCCACCAGGAGGTCCTGATCCGCCTGGCCCGTAGCCCGGGCCGGCGCCTGCGCATGAGCGACCTCGCCGCCCAGGTGACCATGTCGGCCAGCGGCTTGAGCCGGGCCGTCGACCGCCTCGTCGCCGCCGGCTGTATCGAACGGAACTCCTGCGCGTCGGACCGGCGGGTGGTCTACGCCCACCTCACCGACCAGGGCTGGGCCGAACTGGGGGCGAGCCTGCCCGACCACCTGGCCCGCCTGCACGAGGCCTTCGCCGTGCTCGACGACCGCCAACGGGGCCAGCTCGAGGCGCTCCTGCGGGTCCTGCGCGACCGGGTCAACCCCGGTGCCGTCGTGGCCTCCACCCCGGCCGACCTCGTCGAGGCCTGACCGTTCCCCGCCCGATGGGGCTCAGCCGAGGAGGCGGGCGATGACGGCCCGGCCGATGCGGCCGAAGGGGTCGGCGGCGGTGTCGGTGAGGACCACCCCGAAGAACAGGGCCCAGCCCTCGGCCCGGGCCCGGGTGGCCGTCGACACCCGCCCGTAGGCGGACCACACGGCCCCGTGGTGCTCGGGGTCCAGGTGCAGCCACGGGGCCGCCAGGTCGGTCGCCGGGTCGCCCACCCCGAGGTCCCCCCAGTCGAGCACGCCGGTGAGCCGGCCGTCGCCGCCGACCACGTTGTTCGGGTGCAGGTCGCCGTGGCACCAGGTCGGGGCACCGTCGACGGGCACCGCCACGGCGAGCTCCCACCGTCGGGCCAGCTCGGCGCCGACCGTCGACGACAGTTCGCCCGTCGCCACCAGCCGGTCCAGCCGGGCCACCACACCCGGCGTCTTGTGCACCAGGGGCACCCCCCGGTGGGGGTTGCGGGGCGCGTCGTCGGGACCGGGGCGGTGCAGCCGCCGGAGGAACGCCCCCAGGTCGCCGGCCCCGGCGGGGCCCAGGGGTACCTCAGCGGTGACCGTGCCCGGCACCCAGGTCACCACCGACCACGGGAAGGGGTAGCCCTCGTCCGGGCGCCCCATCCGCACGGGACGGGGCACCGCCACCCCGATCTGGTCGGCCAGGGTGGGCAGCCAGCGCTGCTCGTGCTCGACCAGGGGGACCGCCGCCGCCCGCCGGGGCAGGCGCACCGCCAGGTCGTCGCCGAGGCGGACGGTGACGTTGTCCCACCCCTCGGCCGCCCACCGGCGGGACCGGTCGGCCAGGTCGGGGTGCTGGGCGGCGAGGAGCCGGCCCACCAGGGCCTCGTCCACCACCACCTCCGCCGGCGGGGCCTCCCCCGTCGTGATGGTCGCGTCGATATCGGCCTCCCCCGTGGTCACGGCGGAAAAGTACGCTCCGCGCCGTGGCGTTCACCCACCAGTTCGACGTCCGGTACCTCGAGGCCGACCAGCAGGGCGTCGTGTTCAACATGTGGTACCTGGCGTACTTCGACGACGCCTTCACCGCCCTGCTCGCCCACCACGGCCTCCCATACCAGGAGCTGATCGCCCAGGGGTGGGACGCCCAACTCGTCCACACCGAGATCGACTGGTCGGGCCCGTTGCGCTGGGGTGACCAGGCGGCGGTCGAGGTGGCCCTGGCCCGCCTGGGCACGACCTCCTTCGCCCTCCAGTTCGCCGTGCTCGCCGACGGTACGGTGGTGGCCACCGGCGAGACGGTCTACGTCGCCGTCGAGACCGACGGCTGGACCACGATCCCCGTCCCCGAGCCCCTCCGGGCGGCCCTGGGTCCGCTCGATCCGCTCCGCTAGGCGTTGACCGGGGTGATGACCCGCTCGCCGTAGGCGGCGAGCTGGGCCTCGGTGTCGCCCAGGAAGAGGAACGAGGGCACGATGGCGCGGTCCACGCCGGCCTCGGCCAGTCGGTGGGCCTCGTCCACCGCACCGTCGCCGATCAGGCCCGGTGACCCGTAGGTGATCTCGATGGCCGCCGGGTCGCGGCCCTCGGCCGCCGCCGTCTGGCGCACGATGTCGACCAGCTCGGCGATGTCACCCCGTCCCGGGAAGAAGCCGTCCCCCAGGCGCCCGGCCCGCTCGGCCGCCGCCCGGGAGTGGCCCCCGACGTGGATGGGCACCCGCCCGTTGACCGGCTTGGGGTTGCTGCTCACGTCGTCGAAGCGCACGAACTCGCCGGCGAAGGCGGCGTGGTCGCCGTCCCAGAGGGTGCGCAGGACCCGGACGTACTCGTCGGTGCGGGCGCCTCGCCGAGCGAAGGGCACGCCCAGGGCGTCGAACTCCTCCTCCAGCCAGCCCACACCGATGCCGAGCTCGACCCGGCCCCCCGAGAGGTGGTCGAGGGTGGCCACCTCCTTGGCCAGCACCAGCGGGTTGCGCTGGGGGAGGATGAGGATGCCGGTGGCCAGGCGCAGGCGCTCGCTGGCCGCGGCCACGAAGGCCAGCCACAGCAGGGGGTCGGGCAGTGGGGTGTCGGCCGCCATGGCCATCTTCCCTGACGGGTCGTAGGGGTAGGTCGACTCGTAGCCCTCGGGGAAGATCACGTGCTCGACGGTCCACACCGACTCGAACCCGGCGGCCTCTGCCCCCTGGGCCAGCGTGCGGAGCCCCTGGGGCTCGGCGAAGCCCATGATGTTGGCGAAGGCGATCCCGAAGTCCATCGGCCCACCGTAGGCGGGGCGGGACGGGACCTCCCCAATGGAGGGAATGGGGTCCGGATTCCGGACCAAATTTCCTCCAGGGAAGCGGGGGCGGCGGACCTGCGGCCGCCAGGGAGCCCGGCGGCGATGGGAAGCGAGCGCCAGCGAGCTGGGGACGCAGCCCCCACGAGAACTCAGGCCAGGATGGCGGCGCGGAGGTCGCTGGTGTCGCCGAAGCGGCGCACCGGGTTGCCCCGGGGGTCGGCCTCGAAGACGGTGGGCGCGGCCCGCACGGCGAAGTCCCGGGCCAGGCCGACGTGGCGGGTGGCGTCGACCTCGACCACCCGGGCGTCGGGGTCCGAGGCGTGGAGCTGCTCGACGATGGGGCCGCAGGCGGCGCAGTAGGGGGTGGTGAAGACCACCCAGGTCCGCTCGGCCCCCTCGGTCACCCACTGCGGGAACCGGGCGCCGGGCAGCGGGGCGGCGGCCGTCCACCGGGCCCGGCGGGAGAGGGCCACGCGCACGGCGAAGGCCAGGGCCACCACGGCCAGGACGACGAGCAGGCGCAGGATCATGCCGCCACCGCCCGGCCCCGGAGACGGGCCAGCCAGAGGTAGACCTCGCAGCCGATGCAGATGCCGGTCACCGCGGCCAGGCCGGCCAGGGCGGCGACGACGAGGGCCAGGCCCCAGGCCAGGCCGGGGGCGCCGGCGAGGAAGGCCAGGGACGAGGCGACGAGGAAGACCACGCCCACGGCAGCGGCGAAGCGCGGCGGCCGAGGGTCCTCCAGTTCGGCGGGCGGACCCAGACGGGGCCGGATGAGCACCTGGTAGAGCCGCAGGACCGGCCCGTAGCGAGGTCCGAAGGCCGCGCCCAGGAACAGGACCAGGGCGAAGAGGGGCACGACCGCCCGCCAGTCCAGGAGGAACCCGGCCAGGAGGGCCACGGCCAGCACCGCCTGGTTGGTGCGGGGCCCCCGGGGGTCGATCGGCGCCGGCGCGTCTGCCATCACGACAGCATAAACCCGATCTACCTGATCAGGTATTCCGGGATTCGGTTCGCGGCCGCCCGGAGCGCCCGCTCAGCCGGCCAGGAGGCTGCCCAGGGCCCAGAGGGCGGCGATGCCACCGACGACGGCCATGACGATCGAGCGGCCGACGGGCGCCCGCTCGAGGTCGCCCTCGGCCGCCTCGGCCGGGGGACGGACGATGGCCAACACGTTGCCCACGCAGAGGGCGCCGCCGATGGCCAGCACCAGGTAGGCGAGCAGGTCCTCACCCAGGAACATCGCGCACCACCTCCCGTGGTCTAACCCGACAGGCCGGCGGCCTCGGGCGGGGTGGCCGCACCCCCGGGGGTCCCGAGGACGAGCAGGCCACCCGCCACCACCAGCAGGCCGCCGAGCACGGTACCGAGGCCGAGGGCCTCGTCCAGCACCAGCCAGCCCAGCAGGGCGGCCGACAACGGTTCGAGGTAGGAGAGCACGCTCACGTGGACGGCGGGCACGTGGCGCATGGCCCCGAGGTAGACGGCCAGGCACAGCGCCGTGTGGACCAGGCCGAGGACGAGCAGCCAGGCCCAGGCGCTTCGGTCGGGCCAGCCCCCGCCCTGCACCACCGCCACCGGGACGAGCACGACGGCGGCGATGCCCACCTCGGCCAGGGCCAGGCGCAGGCCGCCGTAGCTGGGCGAGAGCGAGCGGGCGTTCAGGATCAACCCGGCCATGAGCACCGCCGCCAGCACGGCGTAGACGACGCCGGTGACCTCCACGCCGTCGGTGCCCGGGCCCAGGAGCAGGGCGGTGCCGGCCAGGCCCAGGCCCACGGCGGCGACCAGGCGGCCGGTCAGCGGCTCGTGGAGCAGGACGGGGGCCAGCGCCGCCACCAGCACCGGGGCGACGTAGACGAACAGCACCACCAGGCCCACCGGCGCCCGTTGGAGGGCGGCGAAGAAGAGGACCCAGTGGGCGGCGAGCATCAGGCCCTGCAGGACCGTGCGGCCCGGGGCGTGCACCACGACGCGGCGACCGTGGTCGTCGGGACGGGCCAGGAGGAAGACGGCGACGCCGACCGAGGCGATGACCACGCGGAAGGTCACGATGGCCACCGCCGACAGGTCGATCTCGCGCACCACGAGACCGATGGACCCCCAGAAGGCGGCCACCAGGGCGATGGTCACCTCCGGTCCGCGCCGCCCGGTGGCGGCGGCCGCCGGCGCGCTCACGGCGGCACCGCCGCCCAGAAGCCGGCGACGTCGACCACCACGGGCAGGCCGTCGCCCTCGGCCAACCAGGCCCGGTTGCGACGGTGGAGGTCGTCGGCCGGGTCGTAGCGGTTCAGCCACACCACGAGCGGCAGGTCGGCCAGCGGCGCCACCGAGAGGCGCACGGCGTTGATGACGCCGAGCCCGGCGTCGGCCACCAGGAGCACCAGGTCGGGGGCCAGGCGCCGGACCAGGTCGGCGGCATCGCCGTCGGCGGCCATGGGCGAACGCACGCCGCCGGCGGTCTCGACGAAGCCGACGTCGACACCCTCGGGCCAGGACAGGTCGGCCAGCTCCGCCAGGGTGGGCACCGGGAGCCCCAGGACCTCGGCCGCCATCGGCGGGGCGAGGGGCACCGGGTAGGAGCGCGGGCACACCGCCGCAGGAGCCTCGCCGGTGGCGGCCGCCAGCACGTCGGCGTCGGTCGGCGGCCCGGCGAAGGACTGGGCGGGCTTGCGGGCCGCCACCCTCCGGTCCCCCGCGGCCCGGCAGGCGGCGGCGGTGACCCAGGTCTTGCCCACCTCGGTGGCGGTGCCCACCACGACGACGAGCCGGTCGGGACGGCTCACGCCAGCCCCACGGCGGCCAGCCCGTCGAGCAGGCGGTCGACCATCTCGTCGGTGTGACCCGCCGAGAGGGCCACCCGCAGCCGGGAGGTCCCGGGGGCGACCGTCGGAGGTCGGATGGCGGGGATCAGCAGCCCCCGCTCGAGCAGGGCGGCCGAGGCGGCCACGGCGGCGTCCTCCTCCCCCACCACCACAGGGAGGATGGGCGAGGGCCACCCGGGCCGGACCCGGTCCACCAGGGTCCGGAGGCGGGTGACGAGGGCCTCGCCCTCCGGCGCCCGCACGAGGGCCAGGGCCACCCGGGCCGCCTCGGTGTCGGCCGGGCTGAGGCCGGTCGAGAAGATGAACGGCCGGGCCCGGTTGACGAGGAGGTCGACCACCTCGCGGGAGCCGGCCACGAACCCACCCAGCGAGCCGAGGGCCTTGGAGAGGGTGCCCACCCGGACCACCGTGGCGGGCAGGTTGGCGGCGGGGGGAAGGTCGGGGCCGAGGACGGCGTGGGCCTCGTCGACCACGAGCAGGGCCCCGTGGCG
>CAYTJS010000211.1:0-6767 GCA_964438115.1 uncultured Iamiaceae bacterium | reverse complement strand
ATACACCAGCGCCATCCCCCGGTGCCCGAGGTCGGTGGGCGGCCCGCCGGCCATGGCGGCCAGCGCCGTGAGGGGCAGCGTGCTGAACACCAGGCCGGCGCCGAGCGCGGCCAGGTCCTCGACCCGGGACCCCAGCCGCAGGTCGGCCCCGGCGGCCACGGCGGCGTCGGCCAGGGCCTCGCTGATCTGGCCGAACCCCCGCCGCGGGTACAGGAAGGTGGCGCCACCGCGGCGGACGGTGACCAGCCGCCGGACCACCGCCACCGGGCCGTCGGCACTGACCCGGCGACGGGCCAGTTCGCCGCTGAGCTGGTCGGCGGGGACCCCCCAGAGCTTGCGGGCATAAGGGGCGTAGAAGGCGTCGGCCATGGTCGGGCCGAGGCCGGCCCGGACCACCTCGGCGAAGGTGTCCCGGCGCGGGCGGCGCAGCGGGGCGGTGACGGCGTCGACCGCCGCCCCGGCGGCCAGGCGGGGCGGGAGCCGGGTGATCAGCTCCTCGGCCTGAAGCGGGAACGAGAGCCAGCGCCCGGCCAGCCGGATGCGGCCGTTGCGGGGCCGGACCTGGAGGTCGTCGCCCAACAGGCCCCGCACCTCGGCCAGCAGCTCGGGCGGGGTGGACGGGTGCAGGCGGTGGCTGCCCAGGTCGACCCGCACCCCGTCGACCTCGACGCTGGCGGCCATGCCCCCGACCCGGTCGGCGGCCTCGTGGACGGTGACCGGGATCCCCCGCCGGGCGAGGTGCAGGGCGGCGAGCAGCCCGGCCGGCCCGGCCCCCACCACCGCCACCTCCCCGTTCTGGACGCGCCCCGGTGTTCTGGAGGACATGGGCACGCGTCCAGAACGGGTCAGGGGAGGGGGAAGGCCACGGCCGGGGGGCCGGCGTAGGTCACGGCCACGCGGTCGCCGCGGGCGTGGGCGGGGGCCTGGGCGACCCGGACCGTCACCGGGGCGCCGCCGTCGAGGCGCACGGCGTAGACCGTGTCGTGGCCGTAGAACTCGACCAGTTCGACCTCGCCGGCGTCGCCGGGGTCGACCCGGAGGTGCTCGGGTCGCAGCAGGACCTGGACCTCGCCCGTCGCCGGGTCCCGCAGGGTGACGGCGCCCACCGGCGTGGCCGCGGCGGCGCCCTCGGCCCGGGCGGCCAGCAGGTTGGCGTCGCCGACGAAGCCGGCCACCCACGGCGTCGCCGGACGGTCGTAGAGCTCGGCGGGCGACGCCTGCTGCACGATCTCCCCCTCGGTCATCACCGCCACCTCGTCGCCCAGGACGAAGGCCTCGTCCTGGTCGTGGGTCACGAACACCGTGGTGACCCCCAGGTCGGCGAGGAGGTGGTGGACCTCGGTCCGGACCTGCACCCGCAGGGCGGTGTCGAGGTTGGAGAAGGGCTCGTCGAGGAGCAGGGCGGCGGGCCGGGGCGCCAGGGCCCGGGCCAGGGCCACCCGCTGCTGCTGACCACCGGAGAGGGTCGCCGGCTGGCGCTCGCCCAGCCCGGCCAGGCCGACCATGTCGAGGGCCTCGGCCACCAGGCGGCCGCGGTCGGGTCCCCGGGCCAGGCCGTAGGCGACGTTCTTCGCCACCGTCAGGTGCGGGAAGAGCGCCCAGTCCTGGAACACCATGCCGATGCGGCGACGCTCGGGCGGCACCACGCCGGCCGGCCCGGTGAGGGCCTCACCCGCCAGGTGGACCTCGCCCTCGTCGGGGGTCTCCAGGCCGGCCAGGATGCGCAGCAGGGTCGTCTTGCCACAGCCGGAGGGACCGAGGAGGGCGACCATGCGGCCCGGCGCCACCGCCAGCGAGACCCCGCGCAGCACCGGCTCGCCGTCGAAGGCCTTGACGACGTCGGTGGCGCGCAGGTCGGCAGCAGGCGGGTCGGCCACGTCGCGGAGGGTACCGGTGGGACCGGGAACCGACCGCCGTCGTCGGGTCGTCCAAGGAGCATGACCAGCACCCACCGCCCCCGACCCGCCGCCCTCGTGGCCGCGCTCCTGGCCCTCGCCCTGGCCCTCACCGCCTGTGGGTCGACCGTGGCCCGCGACGACGCCGCCGAGAGCGGTGGGGCGGTCGCCACCGACGACAGCGGCAGCGAGGGGGCCGCCGACGGCGCCGCCCTCGACGAGGCGACGGCCGCCACCGGTGAGTCCGCCGCCGGCGGCGGCACCGGCCTGGCCGAGGTCGACCCCGCCGTCGTCGCCGAGAACCGCCAGATCGTCTCGACCGGGCGCATCGCCGTGACCGTCGATGACCTCGACCGGGCCGTCGAGCGTCTGCTGACCCTGGTCGAGGACGCCGACGGACTGGTCTTCGACGAGCGCACCGACCTGCAGGCGGGGGCCCGCACCCGCCTGGTGGTCAAGGTCCCGCCCGAGGCGTTCCGGCCCACCCTCGACGCCCTCGGCCGCCTGGGCGAGGTGGCGACCCAATCGGTGTCGACCGAGGACGTCACGGCCCAGGTGGTCGACCTCGAGAGCCGCATCGCCACCGCCGAGGCCAGCGTCCTGCGCCTCCGGGCGCTTCTCGCCGACGCCGGCGCCGTGCGCGACATCGCCCTCATCGAAGGTGAGCTGCTCCGCCGCGAGACCGACCTCGAGACCCTCCGGGGTCAGCTCCGCACCGTCGAGGGCCAGGTCGCCCTGGCCACCATCACCGTGATCCTCAGCGCCGAGCGCACCTCGCCGCCGCCCCCGCCCGAGCGCCCGCAGGCGGGCTTCGTCGACGGCCTCCGGGGCGGGGCCGACGCCCTGCGCACCATGGCCGTCGGCCTCTCGGCGGTGGCCGGCGCCCTGCTCCCCTGGCTCCCGTTCCTGCTGGCCGCCGCCTGGCTGGCCCACCGCTGGCACCGCCGGACCCGCACCACCCCCGCTTCGAACCCCTGAACGACGAACGGGATCAGGCGGCGGCGGGGTCGGTGACCCGGCGGAGGGGCTCGGGGAGGGGGCGGGCGTGGACCACGGCCAGGCGGCGGGTGGCCCGGGTGAGGGCGACGTAGAGCGAGCGCAGCCCGGCCGCCTCCTCCTCGACGATGGCCGCCGGCTCGACGACCACGGCGGCGTCCAACTCGAGGCCCTTGGCCAGGTCCACGGGCACCAGGGTGATGCGCCGGTCGAGACCCCGGCGGGTGGCCCGGCCGTACTCGACGCCGGCGGCGTCGAAGGCGTCGGCCACCGGGTCGATCAGCGACCGGGGGATGATCACGGCGACGTTGCCCGGCTCGACCGCGTCGCGGGCCCGCACGGACGCGGCCACCACCTCGGCGCCCAGGCCGGTGTCCACCGACTCACCCGGCACGGCCACGAACTCCGGCGGGGCCTCGCCGGGGCGGACCGCCTGCGGGGGCGTGAGCCACGGGGCGCTGGCCTCGAGCACGGCGGTGGCCGGGCCCATGATCGACCGGGGGATGCGATAGCCGACGGTCAGCTCGATGGATCGGGGTGGTCGCTTCTCGGGCAGGTGGGCGAGCACGCCGTCCCAGTCGTCGGCGCCCCAGGGGCCGGTGGCCTGGCCGATGTCGCCCACGATGGTCATCGACCCCGACAGCGACCGCCGGGTGAGCATGCGCAGCTCCATCGGCGTCCGGTCCTGGGCCTCGTCGACGACGATGTGGCCGAAGGTGCGGATCTCGCTGCGGCCGGGGACCGGGCCGAGGAAGGCATGCGCCTGGTCGAGCAGGGGTACGTCGTCGACGGTCCAGACCACCTCGGAGGCATGGGCCGAGCGGGGCCGGAACAGGGCCTCGACCTCGTCGGCGTCGAGGACCCCCCGCCCGGCGCTGCGGAGCAGGGCCCGGGAGCCGAACAGGTCGTGCAGCAGGTGCTCGGGGGTGAGCCGGGGCCACATCCACTCCAGGGCCTCGCGGACCTCGGGCACCCAGCGCAGGGCTTCGCGGACCTCGTGGGCCGACAGCTCGCGGGAGGTCGAGGCCGCCAGGGCCGAGAAGACGGCCTGCTCGACGTGGCGCCGGGCGGCGTTGTGGCTGCGGAAGCGGCGGCGGGCGTCACGCACGATGACGGCCGACGTCTCGCGTCGCAGCCGCAGCCGGCTGCGGCCGTAGGGCACGACGAGGTCCCAGCGCAGGCCCCGCTCCCGGTCGTCGAGGGCGGCGGCCAGCACGTCGACCATGCGGATGTCGCCCTTGACCCGGGCGACCTCGGGCCGGTCGTGGCCCTCGATGGTGGCCCCCTGCACCAGGTCGGCGGTGACGGCCAGCTCGACGCCGACCTCGCCCAGCGACGGCAGGACGTGCTCGATGTAGCCGAGGAACAGGCGGTTCGGCCCGACCACGAGCACCCCCTGACCCTCGAGCGGGAAGCGGTGCGTGTAGAGGAGGTAGGCGGCCCGGTGCAGGGCCACCACGGTCTTGCCGGTGCCGGGACCGCCCTGGACCACCAGCACGCCGGGGAGCTCGGAACGGATGATGGCGTCCTGCTCGGCCTGGATGGTGGCGACGATGTCGCCCAGCCGCCCCGTGCGGGCCTCCTCCAGCGAGGCGAGCAGGGCGGCCTTGCCGACGAGGTCGTCGCCCGCCCCCTCGGCGAGGAGGGCCTCGCCGTCGAACACCTCGTCCTCGAGGGCCAGCAGCTTGCGCCCCCGGGTGGCGAAGTGGCGGCGCCGGTACAGCCCCATCGGGTCGCGGCCGGTGGCCCGGTAGAAGGGCTCGGCCACCGGGGCCCGCCAGTCGACCACGAGCGGCTCGTAGTCGGCGTCGGCCACCGCCACCCGGCCGATGTGGAACACCTCGCCGCCGTGGTCCTCGTCGCGGTCGATCCGCCCGAACACCAACGAGGCGTCGCCGATGTGCAACTGGGTCAGGCGGTGCACGACGTTCTCCTGGATGACGTCGCGCTCGAAGCGGGCCTGGTTCGTACCGCCCCGACCCACGTCGACCATGCTCGTCAGGCGCGACGCGGAGCGACGGCTGGCCTCGAGGGCGTCGTAGGCCCGGTCGAGGAAGGCCTGTTCGGCGGCCAGGTCGGAATCGCTGCCCATGGGGAACCGAAAAGCCTACCGGCGCCGCCGGGCCGGCCGATCTGGCAGCATCGACGGCCGTGGAGGGTCACGAGGGGGAGCTGGGACCGCTGGTCGACACGACCGTGCGGGTCGCCACCTGGAACCTGTGGTGGCGCTTCGGGCCGTGGGAGGAGCGGTTCCCGGCCATCGTCGCCACCCTGGCCGAGGCCGACGCCGACGTGATCTGCCTCCAGGAGGTGTGGACCGGCGACGGCCGCGACCAGGCGGCCGAACTGGCCGAGGCCCTGGGCGGGCTCCACCACGTCGTCGCCGCCAAGTACGACTTCTTCGGCTACGAGTTCGGCAACGCGGTGCTGTCCCGCTGGCCGATCCGTGACCACGGCCACCGGCACCTGCCCACACCGGCGGACGAGGACGAGGGCCGCCTGGTCGTGCGGGCCGAGGTCGACGGGCCCCGGGGCCCGTTCTCCGTCTACTGCACCCACCTGCACTACCGGCTGCACCACAGCGACATCCGCCAGGCCCAGGTGCGGGACCTGTGCGAGCACATCCGGGACACGGCCGTGGCCGACCACCCGCCGCTGCTGGCCGGCGATTTCAACGCCGTGCCCGACGCCGAGGAGATCCGCATGCTCACCGGCCGGACGGCGGCGCCGGCGCCGCCGCTGGTGTTCCGCGACGTCTGGATCTGGGACGCCGACAACGGGCCCGGCCACACCTGGGACAACGTCAACCCCTTCGTCGCCGCCGAGGCCGAGCCGACGATGCGCATCGACTACCTGTTCACGGCCGGCCCCGGCCCTGGCGGGCGAGGCGCCCCCGTCTCGGCCCGCCTGCTCGGCGACCACCCGGTCGACGGCATCTGGCCGTCGGACCATTTCGGCGTGGTGGCCGACCTGCGGTATTGACTCCCCCCGTGAGCGGTATCGCCACGGGGGCTGCGCCCCCGGCTCGCAACGCGGACATGACCAGCACCCCCACGGGGGCTGCGCCCCCGGCTCGCCTCCGGCTCGCTCCCCATCGCCGCCGGGCTCCCTGGCGGTCGCGCCGTCGGCCTGGTCATGCCACCGCCGCCCGCCTCCGGACGTCAGCATGACCAGCACCGCCCTCGTCCTCGGGGCCGGGGGGCTCACCGGGGCCGCCTTCCACGCCGGGGTGCTGGCCGGACTGGCCGACCAGGGCTGGGACGCGGCCACCGCCGACCTCGTCGTGGGCACCTCGGCGGGGGCCTCGACCACCGCCACCCTGCGGGCCGGGGTGCCCGTGGCCGACCACCTGGCGGCCCAGCTGGGCGAGCCGCTGGCCCCCGAGACCGAGGAGCGGCGCCGCGGCCTGCCCCCCACCCTCGACTTCAGCGCCGGGCCGCCACCGGCGCCCGACGGGCGCCGGCCGCTCGACCCCGCCCTGGCCGCCCGGGCCTTCCTGCGGCGGGGCTGGCCCCGGCCCGGCCTCCTCGCCGCCGGCCTGCTCCCCCGCGGCGAGATGGACACCGAGATCATCGCCCGCCGCCTCGACGCCCTCTACGACCCCCTCCGCTGGCCCGAGGCCCCCACCTGGGTGTGCGCCGTGCGGGCCCGCGACGGCGCCCGCCGGGTGTTCGGGCGGGACCCGTCGGAGGCGACCATCGGCCAGGCGGTGGCGGCGTCGTCGGCCGTCCCCAGCCGGCTCGCCCCCGTCACCGTCGACGGCGCCCTCCACGTCGACGGGGCCGTCCACTCCTCGACCAACGCCGACGTCGTCGCCGGTCTGGGCTTCGACCGGGCGATCGTGCTGGGTCCCATGGCCGGCCATGCCGGCTGGCG
>CAYTJS010000210.1:0-6807 GCA_964438115.1 uncultured Iamiaceae bacterium | reverse complement strand
GGCCTCGTCGACCCGGCCGTCCCGCAGGTGCACGGTGCGGTCGGCGCCGGCCGCCACCTCGTCGCTGTGGGTGACCATGAGGATGGTCTGGCCGTCGGCGTGGAGGCGGCGGAACAGCTCGAGCACCTCCCGGCCGCCCTCGCTGTCGAGGGCGCCGGTGGGCTCGTCGGCCAGGACCAGGGTCGGCTCGTTGGCCAGGGCCCGGGCGATGGCCAGGCGCTGGCGCTGGCCGCCGGAGAGCACGGCGGGGACCTCGCCGGCCTTGTCGCCCAGGCCCAGCAGGTCGAGCAGGTCGCGGGCCCGGGACTCGGCGGCCCGGCGCTTGCTGCCGGCGATCATGGCCGGCAGCACCACGTTCTCGAGGGCCGTCATGCCCTCGAGGAGGTTGAAGAACTGGAAGACGATCCCGATGTGGCGGCGCCGCATCCGGGCCAGCCAGTCCTCGTCCCGGCCGGTGATCTCCTCACCGTCGATGACGATCGTGCCCTCGTCGGCCAGGTCGAGGCCGGCCACGAGGTTGAGCAGGGTCGACTTGCCGCAGCCCGAGGGGCCCATGACGGCCACGAACTCCCCGGCGGCGAGGTCGAGGTCGACCCCGCGGAGGGCCCGGACCGGGGCCAGCTCGGCCTCGAAGGTCTTGCGCACGCCGCTGACGGTCAGGACGGCACGGGTCGGATCGGTCATGGCGCGGCTCCTGGGGAACGGGACGCGGTCAGTCTCCCCCATCGGTGGGGGCGAGGCGGTGGGCGACCACGGGCGCCGACCGCCCCTTCACCGTCTGGGGCGGCAGGGCCTCGAGCGGCGGCGGGTCGGTCAGGGCGGCGACGGTGGCGTCGCTGAGCACGGTCGTCCCTGCCGGGCGGGCCAGGCTCTCCAGGCGCTGGGCCAGGTTCACGGTGTCACCGACCACCGTGTACTCGAGGCGCTCGTCGCTGCCGAGGAGGGCGGCAGCCACCTCACCCGTGGACAGCCCGATGCCCAGGCCGAACGCGGCCAGACCCTCGGCGGCCCACGCCTCGTTCACCACGGCCTGGCGCTCGTGCATCCGGCGGGCGGCCCGCAGGGCCCGGTCGGCGTGGTCGTCCTGGGGGAACGGGGCGCCGAAGACGGCCATGACGGCGTCGCCCACGTACTGCATCACCGTGCCCTCCTCGTCGAGGAGGGCCCGGTTCATCTCCTGGCGATGGGTGCGGAGCTGGCCGGCGAGGGTCGTGGGGTCGGCGTGCTCGGCGATGGTCGAGTAGCCGCGGACGTCGGACATGAGCACCGTGACCGTCAGCCGCTCGGTGCGGTCGACGGCGTCGGCGTCGCCCCGGAGCTTCTCGGCCAGGCCGCCGGGGAGGAACCGGCTCAGCGTCTCGCCCTGCTCCTCACGGTCGACGATGGCCCTTTGGAGCAGGCGCAGGCGGCGCAGGGCGCCGTCGCGGCCGGCGCTGGCCCCCTCCGCCAACTTGAGCAGGACGGCCTCCACCGCGTCGTTGACAGCGGCGGGCGAGGTCCCCCGGGCGGCGGCGATGGCCTTCAGGGGACGACCCTCGGCCACCTGGGTCAGGAGGTCGTCCTCCTCGGTGGTCAGCTCGCCCTCGTCCCGGACGGGCGAGACCAGGGCGGTGACGATCTCGGGATCGAGCATCGAGCCACCGGTGGCCACCTCGCGCACGGCCCGGGCCAGGCGGTCGCCGTCGCCGACCCGGTCCTTCAGCAGGTAGGCGTAGCCCGCCGCCCCCTCCGACAGGAGGCTGATGGCGTAGTCCGGGTCGTCGAACTGGGAGAGGATGACGATGCCGGTCCCCGGGTGGCGCTTGCGCACCGCCTTGGCCCCGGCGATGCCCTCGTCCTGGAAGTGCGGCGGCATGCGGATGTCGGTGACCACCACCTGGGGCCGGGCGGCGACGGCCCCGGCGACGAGCCCGTCGAGGTCCTCGGCTGTGCCCACCACCTCGAGGTCGGGCTCGATGGACAGGAGGGCCTTCACGCCCTCGCGCACCAACGTGTTGTCGTCGGCCAGGAACACGGTGATGGGGTCCCCCTCCACGGCCGCCATCAGGCCACGGCTCCGACCGCGGCGCCAGGGTGACCGCCCCGCGTCACGCGGGGGTGCCTGCACCCCCGCCTCACACCCACAGCTCGCCCCCCTCCCGGGCCAACACCACCTCGACGGGCGCGGGCCGGGCCGCCAGGGCCTCGACCTCGTCGTCGGCCCGTCCCGGGGCGTGGTGGAAGAGCACGAGGCGACCGACCCCGGCCTCGGCCGCCAGGCGGTGGGCGTACTCGACGGTGGCGTGCCCGTAGGCCTCGGCCACCGACCGCTCGTCGGCGGTGAACTGGGCGTCGTGGACCAGCACGTCGACCCCCGCGGCGAGGGCGAGGGCGGCCTCGTGGGCCGGGCCGTGACCGTCGGGACCGGCCCCGAGGGCCAGGGGCCCGTGGTCGGGGGCGTAGGCCAGCACGGCCCCGGTGGCCGGCTCCTCGACCCGGTAGCCGTACGTGCGGCCGCCCTTGTGGGGGAGGGCGACGGCGGTGACCCGGAACCCCTCCACCTCGTGGACGCCCGGGGCGAGGGCGGCGAAGGACCAGGCGCCCTGGAGCTCCTCGGGCCGGATCGGGAAGTGCGGCGGCCCCATGGCATCGGCCAGCACGTCGACCGCCGCCCGGCCGTCACCCTGCTCGGGCAGCAGGACCGTCACCTCGCTGTCGGGCCGGTCACCCGGGGCGAAGAACGGCAGCCCCTGGGTGTGGTCCCAGTGGAGGTGGGTCAGCAGCAGGGTGCCCCGGAACGGCCCGTCGCCGAGGTCGGCGGCGAGGCGGCGGAGCCCCGTGCCGGCGTCGAGGACCAGCCGCGGGGTGTCCTCGCCGGTCGCGGTGAGGGCGACGCAGGACGTGTGGCCGCCCACCCGGACGAACTCGGCGCCCGGCGACGGCGTGGACCCGCGGACCCCGCAGAAGCGGAGGTGCAGGGTCAGGCCTCTTCCTTGCGGTGACCCTCGCTCAGCTCGGCCAGGGCCACCCGGTCGACCTGGTCGGCGGTGGCCACGGCCACCCGCACCCGGGTGCGGGCCGTGACCGTCGAGGTCCGCAGGCCGCCCTCGAGGACGGCCCGCTCCCCCAGCACGGCCCCCGGGCCGAACTCGGCGACCACCTCGCCGTCCACGGCCACGTCGACGATCCCATCGAGGACCAGGAAGACCTCCTCGCCGGCCTGGCCCTGCTCGGTGAGCGTGGCCCCCTCGTCGAGGGTGCGGACCTCGGGGGCGGCCCCACCGCGCATGATGCGGGCGGCCAGCTCGCGCTCGAGGGCCGTCTCCACCGCCGTGACCAGTGCCGGCGAGGACTCGTCGCCCCACGGCGTGTGCTTGCCGAAGGCGTGACGGAACCAGTTGTTGAAGTCGGCCAGGCCGACCTTGGCCACCAGGTCCCCGTCGGGGCCGTAGACCCAGTGGCGCGGGAAGCGGGAGGCCGAGAGGAGCTCGTGGTCGACGGTGCCGTCGGCGGCGATGGTGAGCCGCAGGGTCGTCCACACGATGGGGGCCAGGAACTGGACGTAGGGCGGGTGGTTGACCCGCCGGGGCGCGGGCAGGCCGGTTCGGCCTCCCACGGTCTGCACGAAGGTCGCCCCCCGCTCGTCGATCACGGGGTCGTCCTGGAGCGTGGGCATCGCGATCGGCTGGAACACCGCCGCCCGCCGCCCCACCCGCACCGTGGTCGAGTTGAGGTGGAGGCCCCCGGTGTAGGCGGCGGCGGTGATCACCCCGTCGTCGTCGACCTCGATGCGGGCCGCCAGCCGGTTGGCGAACCGGAACCGGTCCTCGTCCTGCCAGGTGGCCAGATCGCCCAGGGTGTCCGCGGGCGGGTCGTCGTAATGGGTGAGCCCCGAGTCGAACACCGTCTTGTTGACCGGGCCGGTGACGGCCTCCGACGGGATCCAGGACACCGTCGTCACCGCCGCCTCGTGGGTCGTCATGGCCGTTGCCTCCTCCGTCGTCCGCCAGGAACGGACGGTACGACCCGGCCCGCCCCCCGGGAAGGGGGGTGGCCTTCCCGCTCCCGGGGGGCCAACACCCCTGCCAGGATGGGAGGGTGACCGGCGGGGCCGAGACCTTCCGGATCGTGCTGGCCGACGACAGCGTCCTCGTCCGCGAGGGGGTGCGCGTCCTGCTGGGGCTGGCCCCCGACCTCGAGGTCGTGGGCGTGACCGGCGACCGCGACGAGTTGGTGGCCACGGCCACCGACCTGGCCCCCGACGTGGTGGTGACCGACATCCGGATGCCGCCCGCCTTCGAGGACGAGGGCATCCGGGCCGCCAAGGAGGTGCGCAAGCGCCATCCCGGCACCGGGATCGTGGTGCTGTCCCAGTTCGACGACCCCGCCTACGCCGTGTCGCTCCTCGAGGAGGGCGCCGCCGGCTACGCCGATCTGCTGAAGGACCGGGTCGGCGACGGCGACCGCCTGGTCGACGCCGTGCGTCAAGTGGCCACCGGCGGGTCGGTCCTCGACCCCGAGATCGTCGAGGCCCTGGTCGCCCCGGCCCGGGCCGAGGGCGAGCTGTCCTGGCAGGAGGAGTCGCTTCTGCGTCTGGTCGCCCGGGGCACGCCCGTCAAGGCCATCGCCGCCTCGTGGGGAACGCCGCCCGAGGGGGTCGACGCCGCCATCGACGACCTCTTCCTGACCCTCGCCGAGGGGGCCGCCGCCGGCCGGGGCCCGGCCCTGCGCCGGCTGCGCTCGTTGCAGCAGGCCATCGTCGACCGCGAGGAGCAGGGCGAGACGCTGAGCCGGTTCCTGCCCAGCGGCCTGGCCGAGCGCCTCCGCACCGACCGGGAGGGGCTCGAACGCACCGAGCGGCTCACGGTCACCGTGCTGATGTCCGACGTCCGCGGCTACTCGGGCATCGCCGAGGTCAGCGACCCCACCGTGCTGGCTGGCCAGCTCCGTGACCACCGGGCAGCGATGAACGACGCCATCCTCGACGAGGGCGGCACGGTGATGCAGTACGTGGGCGACGCGGTGATGGCCGTCTTCGGGGCCCCGGTGCCCCCGCGCGACCACGCCGACCGGGCCCCGACCGCGGCCCGGGCCATGCACCGCCGCCAGGCCGACCTCGACCGCGCCTGGGCCGAGCGAGGCCTGGCCGCCTTCGGGCTGGGCATCGGGCTGTCGACCGGTGAGGTGGCGGCGGCCCTGCTGGGCAGCGAGGAGCGGCTCGAGTACACGGTCGTGGGCGACACCGTGAACCTGGCCCAGCGTCTGCAGGACGCCGCCCGCCCGGCCGGCACGACCATGGTGGCGGCCACGACCGTCGCCGCCCTGGCCGACCCGCCCCCCGATCTCGGACCCGCCATCCTGCTCACCGTCAAGGGACGCACGGCGCCGGTCCCGGCCCACCGCCTCCCCGCCGACGCGGCGACCACCGGCTGACGTGGCGGGCGACGCCGTCCGCCTCGTCGCCGCCGACGAGGCCCGTCACCGCCGACCGGGGCTGGTCGGCCTGACCCTGCTGATCGCCCTGGCTGCGGCGGTGACCCTGACCGCCGCCGCCGGGGCCCGCCGGACGGCCACCGCCCTGGAGCGCTTCGCCGCCGCCACCGAACGCCACGACGCCGTCGTGGTCCCCGCCGACCGCGCCGGGGCCGAGCGCCTCGTGGCGGCCCTCGCCGAGGAGCCCTGGGTCGACGAGGTGGCGCTGGTCGAGACCTTCGCCCTCGGGCTGGCCGACCGCGACGACGGCAGCGTGCTGTTCCTCCAGGCCAGCCCCGACGCCGCCCATCAGTCGGCGGTCGACCGGCCCGTGGTGGTGGCCGGGCGCCTGCCCCTGCCCGGCACCACCACCGAGATCGCGGTGAACGAGGCGGCCCGCCGGGACCTGGGCCTCGAACCCGGCGACCAGGTCACCGTCGAGCTCTTCGACCCCGACGCCGTCGACTGCCTGCTCGACGGGACGTGCGCCCCGGGCACCCTGCCCACCACCACCGAGACCCTCGTGGTCACCGGCGTCACCCGGACGGTGGACGACCTCTTGGCGACCGGGGGCAGTCCCACGGCCTCGGGCCCCTCGTCGCTCTTCGCCGCCGTGGACGGCCGGGCCGCCGACCTCGGCTTCCCGCAGGTGGTCGTCGGGCTGGCCGCGGGCCCTGCGGGCATCGACCGGCTCGAGGCCTTCGTCGACGACGTCGGCCTCGGCGACGCCCGGATCGGCGAGACCAGCGCCAACCTCGAGGCCCCGCAACAGGCCATCGACGTCCAGGCCGTGGCCCTGCTGGTGTTCGCCGTGGTCACGGCCCTGGCCGGGGCCACCGCCGTGGCCAACGCCGTGGGTCGCCACCTGTCCGCCCAGGTCGAGCGGGCCGAGGTCCTCCGGGCCCTCGGCATGGCACGCCGCGAGCGGGCTCGGGCCCTGGCCCTACCCACCGTCGCCGCCGGCGTCGTCGGCGCCGTGCTGGCGGCGGTCGGCGCCGGCCTGGCCTCCGGGGCCTTCCCGTTCGGCGCGGTGCGCGCCATCGAGCCCCGACCGGGCCCGGCCCCCGATCTCGTCGTGCTCGGGGCCGGTGGCCTGGCCGTGGCCCTGCTGGTCGCCGCCGGCACCGTCACCGCCGCCGGTCGCCTCACCCGGCCGGGGCGCGCCGGTGTCCCCCGCCGCCCGTCCACCGTGGCCGAGGCCCTCAACGGCGCGGGGGCGGGGCCGGCGCTGGTGGCCGGGGTGCGCCTGGCCCTCGAGCCCGGCGCCGGTCGGAGCCGGGTGCCGACCCGCTCGGCCCTGGTCGGGGCAGTGGTCGGGGTCACCGGGCTGGTCGCGGCCCTGGTGTTCGGCGCCAG
>CAYTJS010000209.1:0-6843 GCA_964438115.1 uncultured Iamiaceae bacterium | reverse complement strand
CGTCGCTCCGGCGGGCGGCGGTTGCAACGGTTCCGGTCTTCGGCGCCGGGGCCCGCCCGGCGCCGATCCCCGCACCGGACCGCCGCGGTCACTCAGCCCTTGCTGGCGTCGAGGCAGGGCTGGAGGTCGTCGAGGGCGGCCTTGAAGTCGTCGCCGGTGGCGCCGAAGACCATGCCGATGACCCGGTCCACGCCGGCCTCGCCGTACTGGGTGACCATGCCGGGGTCGAGGCCCTGCAGGTAGGGGCAGACGCTGAGCTGGAAGTCCTCCCGCCGGCGGCCGTGCTGGTCGAGCAGGTCGTGGAGGCGGGGGAGGGCGGCGGTCACGTCGCCGGGCAGGCGGTTGAACGTGTACCAGCCGTCGCCGTGGGCGGCGGCCCGGCGCATGGCGGCGTCGGACTCGCCCCCGACGTGGATCGGCGGGTGGGGGGTCTGCACCGGCTTGGGGTACATGCGGGACGGGTTGAGGTCGTAGAAGCGGCCCGAGAACGAGGACGTGTCCTCGGTCCACAGCGACTTCATGACCGCCAGGTACTCGTCGGTGCGCTTGCCCCGCTCGGGCCACGACACGTTGACGGCGGCGAACTCCTCCTGCTGCCAGCCGACGCCGATGCCGAGGTCGAAGCGACCCCCGCTGAGCCAGTCGATGTTGGCCACCTCCTTGGCCGTGTACACCGGGTTGCGCTGGGGCAGGAGCAGGATCCCGGTCCCCAAGCGGATGGTGGTGGTCTGCCCGGCCAGGAAGGCCAGGGTCGACAGCGGCTCGAGGATGCCCGAGTCGGCGGTGGCCGGGAAGCGGCCGTCGTCGCTGTAGGGGTAGTCGGGGGCGTACTCGTCGAAGAGCACGACGTGCTCGGCCACCCACAGCGACTCGTACCCGCGCGCCTCGGCCTCCCGGGCCAGGGTCACCAGCCCCTCGGTCGTCACGTACGGCGCCGCCAACGCGGCGAAGAGCCCGAACTTCATCTCACATCCTTTGCGTCGGTGGTGGCTCCCGTCGGTGCCGGCCCTCGGCGACAGGGCCCGCCCGTCGCCTCACCCCGGACCGGACCGCCCCGATCACCCGAACCTTGTGCAGAAGCGCCGCCATGGCGGCGGGTTCGCACAAGGTTCGGGGTCGTGGTGCTCAGAAGCGGTTGATGGCCTTGTCCTCGAGGTAGGCGGCCAGGCCCTCGGGGCCGGCCTCCCGGCCCATGCCCGACTCCTTGAAGCCGCCGAAGGGGGCGCAGGGCTCGATCATGAAGCCGTTGATGTTGAAGTTGCCGGTGCGCACCCGCCGGGCGATCGCGAGGCCCTTGTCGGCGTCGGCCGTCCACACCGACCCGGACAGGCCGTAGGTGGAGTCGTTGGCGATGGCCACGGCGTCGTCGACGTCGTCGTAGGGGATGGCCGCCAGCACCGGCCCGAAGATCTCCTCCTGGGCGATGCGCATGTCGTTGGTGACCTTGGCGAACAGGGTCGGCTCGACGTACCAGCCGGTGTCGAGGCCGGCGGGGCGGCCGCCCCCGACGACCACCTCGGCCCCCTCCTCCTGGCCGGCGACGATGTACTTCTCGACCCGGTCCCGCTGGCGCTCGGCCACGAGCGGGCCGATCTCGGTGTCCAGCTCGGCGGGGTCGCCCACCTTCATCTTCCCGATGCGCTCGGCGATGCCGTCGACGACCTCGTCGTAGCGTTCCCGGCTGGCCAGGATGCGGGTCTGGGCCACGCAGGCCTGGCCGTTGTTCATGAGCGCCGCCATGCCCAGCATCTGGTCGAGGGTGGCGTCCAGGTCGGCGTCGTCGAGGATGATCGCCGCCGACTTGCCGCCCAGTTCGAGGGTGAAGCGCTTGAGCTGCTCGCCGCAGATGGAGGCGATGCGCTGGCCGGCGGCGGTGCTGCCGGTGAAGGCCACCTTGTCGATGCCGGGGTGGCGGACCAGGTGCTCGCCCACCTCGCGGCCGGCGGCCACGATGTTGAGCACGCCCTTGGGTAGGCCGGCCTCCTCGAGGGCCTCGGCCATCAGGTAGGCGTCGAGGGGGGTCTCCGGCGAGGGCTTGAGGACCATGGTGGCGCCGGCGGCCAGCGCCGGGGCGATCTTCAGCATCCCGACGAACAGGGGCACGTTCCAGGGCACGATGCCGGCGACCACGCCCACCGGCTCACGGCGGACGGTGACCTGGGCCATCATCCCCTGGCGCTGCTCCTCGAAGGGGAACTCGCGGGCCAGGTTCGTGTAGTAGTCGAGGACCATCATCGTCGCCCCGACCTGGCCGAGGTGGCTGAACATCAGCGGCGAGCCGTTCTCGGCGGTGATGGTCTGGGCGATGTCCTCGGCCTTGGCGGCCAGCGACGCCATGAAGGCGGCCATGATGTCGGCCCGCTCGTCCGGGGTCATGGTGGCCCACGGGCCGCTGGTCAGCGCCTCGTTGGCGGCGGCCACGGCCTTGTCGACATCGGCCTCGCCGGCGTGGGGGACGGTGGCGATGACCTCCTCGGTGTGGGGCGAGATGACCTCGATGGTCTCACTGCCCTCCGAGGGGACCCAGTCGCCCCCGATCCACAGCGTGTCGCGGTCCTGGACGCCGTTGATGCTCACCTGATCCTCCTGGCCGAAGCGTTGTGAACCGACACCCTGTCAGATCCGGGGCGACACGGAAAGCCCGGGGTGGGCGATTGGCCCGGTCCCGGCCCTCCCCCTACGTTTCCCGCTCATGGCCAACCGTCCGTTCACCTTCGCCGACACCTTCGAGGTCGTGGCCGACACCGTCCCCGACCACCTCGCGCTGGTCACCGAGGAACGGCGCCTGACCTTCGCCGAGGTCGACGAGCGGGCCACCCGGCTGGCCCACGTGCTCCAGGAGCGGGGCGTGGGCGCCGGCGACCACATCGGCCTCTACCTCTACAACGGCACCGAGTACGTCGAGACCATGCTCGCCGCCTGGAAGATCCGGGCGGTGCCGATCAACGTCAACTACCGGTACGTCGAGGAGGAGCTGGTCTACCTCTTCGACGACGCCGACCTCGTGGCCGTCGTCCACCACCAGGAGTTCACGCCCCGCCTGGCCGACGTGGTCGACCAGGTCCCCGGTGTGCACACCTTCGTGTGCGTGGCCGACGGGTCCGGGGCCGACACCTCGTCCCTCGCCACCGTCGACTACGAGTCGGCCCTGGCCGCCGCCTCGGCCGAGCGGGACTTCGCCGAGCGGTCCGGCGACGACCTCTACCTCCTCTACACCGGCGGCACCACCGGCATGCCCAAGGGGGTGATGTGGCGCCAGGAGGACATCTTCTTCGCGGCCATGGACCTGTGCGCCATGGGCCTGGCCGACGAGCCCTCGTCCCCCGAGGCGCTGGCCGACCGGGTGCAGACCACGGCGGGCACGATGGTCATGGCCACCGCCGCTCCCCTGATGCACGGCGCGGCCCAGTGGGCCGCCTTCATCTGCTTCCACCAGGGCAACACGATGGTGCTGACCTCGTCGCGGCACTTCGACCCGGCGGCCATCTGGCGCATGGTCGAGGCCGAGAAGGTCACCACCATGACCGTGGTGGGTGACGCCATGGCCCGCCCGCTGGCCGACGAGCTGGAGGCCAACGCCGATGCCTACGACCTGTCGAGCTTCTTCGCCCTGGGCTCGGGCGGGGCCATCCTCTCCGCCGGGGTCAAGGAGCAGTTCCTGCGGGTCAAGCCCGACCTGGTCATCACCGACTCCTTCGGGGCGTCGGAGACGGGCGCCAACGGCGGTGGTGTCGGGTCCTCCGACGAGGGCCATCCGCAGTTCGCCGTGAACGAGTCGACCACCGTCCTCGACGACGACCTGCGTCCGGTCGAGCCCGGGTCGGGCCGCCAGGGCCTGCTGGCCCGCTCGGGCCGCATCCCGCTCGGCTACTACAAGGACGAGGAGAAGACGGCCAAGACCTTCGTCCACGACCCCGACGGGAAGCGCTGGGTGATCCCGGGCGACTTCGCCACCGTCGAGGCCGACGGGACGATCACCCTCTTCGGGCGGGGGTCGGTCTCGATCAACTCGGGCGGCGAGAAGATCTTCCCCGAGGAGGTCGAGGCGGCGCTGAAGAGCCACCCGGCGGTCTTCGACGCCATCGTGGTGGGCGTGCCCGACGACCGCTTCGGCCAGCGGGTGGCCGCCGTGGTGGCGCCCCGGCCGGGCCAGGAGCCGACCCTCGAGGAGCTGGCCGAGCACGCCCGCACCAAGATCGCCGGCTACAAGGTCCCCCGCGAGCTGCACCTGGTCGACGCCGTCACCCGCAGCCCCTCGGGCAAGGCCGACTACCGCTGGGCCACAGCCGTCGCCACCGGCGAGACCCAGGGGAGGACAGCCGTCGCCACTGGCGAGGCCTAGGCCGGGACGGCGAAGGCCTTCAGCTCGAGGTACTCCTCGAAGCCGGCCACGCCCATCTCGCGCCCGACGCCGGACTCCTTGTAGCCCCCGAAGGGCACGTCGGCGCCGTAGTAGATGCCGCCGTTGATCATGAGGGTGCCGGTGCGGATGCGGCGCCCGACGGCGATGGCCCGGTCGAGGTCGGCGGAGATGACCCCACCCGACAGCCCGTAGCGGGAGCGGTTGGCGATGCGCACGGCCTCGTCGTCACCACCGTCGTAGGGGATCACCACGAGGACGGGCCCGAACACCTCGGTCTGGGCGATCTCGGCGTCGGGGTCGACGTCGGCGAGGAGGGTGGGCTCGTAGAACCAGCCCCGCTCGAGGTGCTCGGGGCGGCGCCCGCCGGTGACCAGCCGGGCCCCGTCGTCGACCGCCCGCCCGACGAGGCCCTCGACCCGCTGGCGCTGGACCTCGCTCACCAGCGGGCCCATGTAGGTCCCCGGGTCGGTGGGGTCGCCGTAGGGCATCGACTCGAGGACGCTCTTGGCGATCTCGACGCCTTCGTCGTAGAGGTTGCGGGGCAGGAGCAGCCGGGTGGGGATGGCGCAGCCCTGCCCGGCATGGGTGCAGACCGCGAAGGCGCCGGTGCCGGCGGCGGTGCCCACGTCGGCGTCGTCGAGGGCGACCATGGCCGACTTCCCGCCCAGTTCCAGGAACACCTTCTTCACGGTGTCGGCCGCCGCCGCCATCACCCGCTTGCCCACCGCCGTCGAGCCGGTGAAGGTCACCAGGTCGACCCGGGGGTCGGTGGTGATGGCCTCGCCGATGTCGTTCTGCGACGACGTGATGATGTTGAGCACCCCGGGCGGCAGGTCGGTGGCCTCGTCGGCCAGGCGCCCCAGGGCCAGGGCCGACCAGGGCGTGGCCGGCGCGGCCTTGAGGACCACGGTGTTGCCGGCGGCCAGCGCCGGCGCGATCTTGGCCAGGTTGAGCTGGTGCGGGAAGTTCCAGGCGGTGATGGCGCCGACCACCCCGACCGGCTCCTTCTCGACCCACCGCCGCGACGGGATGCCCATGGGCTCGGCCACGCCCAGGTCCTCGCGCCACTCGTAGCCCTCGGCCACGGCGGCGTAGTAGGGGAGGAACTCGAGGGGGCCGTCGAGCTGGGCGCTCCGGGTCAGCGACACCGGTGTCCCCACCTCGGCGACGGTCATGGCCCGAAGGTCCTCGAGGTTCTCGACCATGGCCTCGTGGAGCTGGCGCAGGCAGCGCACCCGCAGGTCGAGGTCGGTGGCCCAGTCGGTCTCGTCGAAGGCCCGGCGGGCGGCGTCGATGGCCCGGTCGATGTCACCCACCGAGGCGTCGGCCGCCACGCCGAGGACCTCCTCGGTCGCCGGATCGACATTCTCGTAGGTGGCCCCGCCCTCGGCGGCGACCCGCTCGCCGTCGACGTAGAGCTGCTCCTCGTGCCACAGGTCGGCCATGGCGGAAGGCTAGATCAGCGGGTTGAACGGTGGTTCACGAGGTGGTGGAGGGAGCGGACGACGTTGCCGTCGACCACCAGGACGATGCCGACCTCGGGCCCGTCGCCAGCGAGGGGGTCGACGGCGTAGAGCTCGACGCTGGCCGTGCCGTCGGCGTCGTCGAGGCGCACCGAGCCCACGCCGGGGTCGGCCGAGAGTACGACGCGGGGCTGTCCGCCGGCGTCGACCACGACGACCCGGCGGGTGCGGACCTCGGTGGCCAGCGCGGTCCGGAGGGCGGCCACCTCGGCGGTGAGGCGGGCCAGCTCGCCGGTCGTGGGGTCGGGGTCGGGCGCCATCGGGCACCTCCTCGTCGCCGCCGGGGAAGCGGGGGACCGGACCCTACGGCCGGGGGGTGACAGCCCTCAGGAGGGATCGGTGAGCAGCTCGGCCGCCTCGACCCCCAGCAGGGCGGCCAGGCGCTCGACGGTGCGCAGGGTCAGGTTGCGCTCGCCCCGCTCCACCCCGCCGACGTAGGTGCGGTGGAGCCCGAGGTGGTCGGCCAGGGCCTCCTGGGACAGCCCCTGCTCGGTGCGGAGGCGGCGCAGGTTGGTCCCCACCGTCCGCTGCAGGTCGCCCTCGGCCACCGGGTGACGTTCCCCCGGGTGCTACTCGACCGTCGACAGACCGATGAGTAGCGTCCGGTCACGACCACGGACCTCCATCCTGACCTCGACCCCGACCTGTTGGGCGAGCTGTGCCCGCGGGTGCGACCGGCGACCGACCCCGGGGCCGACGTCGACGGCAGCGTGCTCGGGCGGTGCCGGGCCCTGGTCCGGGTCCATGTCGCCGTTGGCGCCGACGACGGCCGGCCGCTGCGTCACTCCGCCGACCCCCGGGCCCGGGTCCTGGCCCTGGCGGCCGGTGCGGCCACCGTCGTGCTGACCACCGACGGTGTGCACGCCCGGCTCGACGACGGTGGCCTCGCCGGCCACGACGGGACCCGGGCCTGGGCCGAGGTCGCCGCCGGCGGCCCCGCCGCCGGGGGCGGGGCCC
>CAYTJS010000208.1:275-6890 GCA_964438115.1 uncultured Iamiaceae bacterium | reverse complement strand
CGGACTCCCCAGCCCCAGTCCTACCGGATCAGGGCCCACGAGCAAGGTAAGGGGGCTTAAGTTCCTCCTCGGCGAGGACGGTCGCCGCGCAGGTCAGGTGCCGAGGGGAGTGGCTGTGCAGCGCGTGATCGTCCGGGTGTTGGTTGTGTCGTTGTTGGGTGCGGGTCTGGCGGTGGTGCCTCCGTCGGCGCTGCCGGTGGTGTCGGCGCAGCCGGCGAGTTCCTATTCGGATGAAGTCCTAGCGGACGACCCGTTGGCATTCTGGGAGTTGGACGAATCGTCGGGCACGTCGGCGGCTGACTCGTCGGGGAACGGGAACGTGGCGACCTATGGCGCTGCGGTGGTGTTGGGGTCGGGTGGCCTGATTCGGGGCGAGAATGGGCTGCCAACGGGGTCGGCGGTGACCTTTCCGGGTTCGGGTTCGACGAATCGGATCACGACGCCGGTGAATGGGTCTGCTGCAGGACTGGTTGACATCCCATGTGTGGGCGTTGCCCGCAGGAGAGGATGGATGCCATGCCCAAGAAGTACCCGGAGGAGTTCAAGCGTGACGTGGCCCGGATCGCCCGTCGGGGCGATCTGACCCTGGCTGAGGTGGCCGCGGACTTCGACATCTCGGTCGAGTCGGTGCGGCGCTGGAAGCGCCAGGCCGAGATCGACGACGGGATCGTGGAGGGCCTCAGCACCGCGGAGCTGGCCGAGGTGGTCCAGCTGCGTCGGGACAAGCGGCGTCTTGAGCAGGAAGTCGAGATCCTGCGGCGAGCCACGGCGTACTTCGCCAAGGACGCCGCCCCAAAATGATGTACCCGCTGGTCCGTGACCTTGCCGCTGAGGGGATCCCCGTGGTGGTGACCTGCGGGGTGCTGGGCTTTTCGCCCCAGGGGTTCTACAAGTGGCGGTCCCGGCCGTGCTCGAACCGGGACCTCGCGGATGCGTACCTGACCAACGCCATCGTGGACATCCATGCCGATGACCCCGAGTTCGGGTACCGGTTCATCGCCGATGAGCTCGAAGCCGCCGGCCATCGGGTCGGTGAGCGGCGGGTATGGCGCCTGTGCTCGGCCCAGCAGGTGTTCTCGGCCACGACCCGCAAGGGCCGCAAAGGCAAGGGCCGGCCCGGTCCCGCGGTGCATGACGACCTGGTCAAGCGCTGCTTCACCGCGGCGGAGCCCAACGCCATCTGGCTCACCGACATCACCGAGCACCCCACCGGCGAGGGCAAGCTCTACTGCTGTGCCATCAAGGACCTGTTCTCCAACCGGATCGTGGGTTACGCCATCGGGCCCCGCATGACTGCCCGGCTCGCCACCACCGCCCTGCGCTCGGCGATCGCCCGACGGCGACCCGCACACATCGTGGTGGTCCACTCCGACCGCGGGTCTCAGTTCCGGTCCCGGATCTTCCGGGCCGCGCTCAAGGCCGCCGGCCTGCAAGGCTCCATGGGCCGGGTCGGGGCCGCCGGGGACAACGCAGCGATGGAGTCGTTCTTCTCGCTGCTCCAGAAGAACGTCCTGGACCGCCAAGCCTGGGCGACCCGTGACCAGCTCCACAACGAGATCGTCTACTGGATCGAACACACCTACAACCGCCGCCGCCGCCAACGAGCCCTCGGACGACTCACTCCCGTCGAGTACGAACTCGCCTTCGCCACCGACCAGGACGCCGAGGCGGCATGATCACCTACAACCACCGTCAACCGATCCTGCAGCAGACCCGGGCGAGTCGCCCGATGTCCTGCCGGAGCCGCACCCGGTGCCACCGTTCGTGGCCGACGTGCGGCCAGTGCCGCCGTACCGGGTTCGTTGAGGTCAGCGATGTCGGGGGATCTCAAGCGCATCGCCCTGGTGCTGGCCTGGTTCCTGAGCCCGATCTGGGTTGGGGTAACCGCCGGCAAGTTGGGTCTCTCCGAGGTGGTCGCCATGAACTTGTTCGGCATCGCGTTCGTCGGACCAGTCGGCTATTGGTTGCTGCGGCATGGGCGGCAGGGCCCAAGGAGCCGCTATTGGCTGTCGGCGGCGATCGTGTTCGGTGCCGGGGCGGTCGTGATCCTTGGGGTGGCGGTGGCTCTGTTCGTGCAGGGGGACGCGGCGATGGCCAGCGCGGTGGCGTGGGTGGCGGTGTTTCCTGCCGCGATGACCATCATCCAGTTCACCGCCACCGGGTGATACCGCCGCCGCCGCCGTCGGAGGGGCGACCTCATGGCGGCAGGCGCAACGTCGATGGACTCGATGCTGAGCGGCCTGGAAGCGGCCGGGCTCGATGACTGCCGGTTCTAGGTTCCGGTTCACGGGCTGGGGCGCGGCCGGGTGGTACCTCTGTGCCGTGATGCTGGCCTTCTTCGGCGTGGTCGACCTGGCGAAGGGGGTGTCGCAGAGTTCTTTCTTGCCGGTCGCGTTGATCGCAGCGGCTCTGGTCTTGATCGTCCAGACCCTCTCTGTCCGCTTGGACATCGGTGAGGGCTCGGTGGTGGTGAAGAACCACTGGCGCAAGCACCGGCTACCCGTGACGGAGATCCGACAGATCACGTCCGTGACGACCGTGGTGGCGGTGCTGTCGTGGCCTCCCTATGCACAACTCGTCATCGTCCGCTGCGGCGATGAGAAGCCAGTCCCGGTGGCAGCCTCGACTGGTGTCAGCCCGGCACGCGCCCGCGAGATGGTCGAACGCATCACCCGGGCCAGTCCCGGACCGGTCGACGTGCAGGTTGACTACGCCTCCTTCCCGACCCGGTCCCCGGCGTTCTGAACCACCGTGATCAACCATCTCGGGTCCGGCCCCGGTTCACGGGCTGGGGCGCGGCCGGGTGGTACAGCGGGCGCCTCCCTCCGGACCGGGGCGGGGGTGGGGGCGGCCAGTAGCCTCGGGGCATGGCCCCCCTGCGCCCGGCGGACCCGCCGCGTCATGCCGTCCGTGAGGCGGTGGAGCGGGCCCTGGCCGAGGACCTGACCCCCATCGGCGACCTGAGCGCCGCCCTCGTCCCGGCCTCGGCGGTGGCCACCGCCGAGCTGGCGTCTAGGGCCGAGGGCGTCTTCGCCGGTCGGGCCTGCGTCGACGAGTCCTTCGCCCAGGTCGACCCGGCGGTCACCGTCGAGTGGCTCCTCGACGACGGCGCCCCCCTGGCCCCGGGCACCGTGGTCGCCCGGGTGCGCGGCCCCCTGCGGCCGATCCTCACCGCCGAGCGCACCGCCCTCAACTTCGCCCGCCACCTCTCCGGCGTGGCCACCCTCACCGCCCGCTTCGTGGCGGCCGTCGGCCCCGACGTGTTGGTGTGGGACACCCGCAAGACCATCCCGGGCCTGCGCACCCTCGAGAAGGCGGCGGTGCGGGCCGGGGGCGGGGCCAACCACCGGGGCAACCTGTCCGACTGGGTGATGCTGAAGGACAACCACCTGATGGTCCTCGACATCGCCGCCGCCGTGGCCCACGCCCGCGAGGTCTGGCCCGGCCGCACCATCCACGTCGAGTGCGACTCCGTCGAGCGGGCCGTGGCCGCCGCCGAGGCCGGCGCCGACGCCCTCCTGCTCGACAACCTCGGCCCTGAGCAGGCCGCCGCCGCCGTCACCGCCGCCCGCGAGGCCCTGGCCGGCCGGCGCTGCCTGATCGAGGCGTCGGGCGGCATCACCCTCGAGACGGTGGCCGCCTACGCCACCACCGGCGTCGACGCCGTGTCGGCCGGCGCCCTGACCGACTCGGCCAAGGCCCTCGACCTCGGCCTCGACGTGACCACCGACGCCGAGGAGGCGACCTGATGCTGCTGGCCGTGGACGCGGGCAACACCGACACCGTGATCGGGCTGTACGACCTGGGCGTCACCGAGCCCACCGCCGCCGACGACGGCCTGCTCGACCACTGGCGCATCTCCACCCACGCCGAGCGCACCGCCGACGAGCACGCCGTCATGTTCCAGGGGTTCCTCGCCGCCCGCCGCCACAACTGGCTCGACGACGTCGAGGGCATGGTCATCTCCTCGGGCGTACCGCGGGTGACGGCCAACCTCCGGGTCATGGCCGAGCGCTACCTGGGCAAGCGACCCGTGGTCATCGAGCCGGGGGTCCGCACCGGGGTGGCCATCCGCTACGACAACCCCAAGGAGGTCGGCGCCGACCGCATCGCCAACGCCGTCGCCGC
Source organism: uncultured Iamiaceae bacterium (assembly GCA_964438115.1). GTDB lineage: Bacteria > Actinomycetota > Acidimicrobiia > Acidimicrobiales > DATDAH01 > DATDAH01. Next base: position 2,762 of record CAYTJS010000208.1, on the reverse strand, counting down.
CTACGACCTCTACGGCGGCCCCACGATCATGGTCGACTTCGGGACGGCCACGACCTGCGACGCCATCTCCGCCGACGGCGAGTACCTGGGCGGGGCCATCGCCCCGGGGGTCGAGATCAGCCTCGACGCCCTCTTCGGCCGGGCCGCGGCCCTGCGCCAGGTCGAGCTGGCCAAGCCCCGCTCGGTGCTGGGGCGCAGCACCATCGAGTCGATCCAGTCGGGCACGGTCTACGGCTACGCCGCCCAGGCCGACGGCCTCTGCGCCCGCATCGAGGACGAACTGGGGGAGTGCACGGTGGTGGCCACCGGCGGCCTGTCGCCGCTGATCGCCCCCCACGCCGAGAGCGTCGACCACGTCGAACCCTGGCTCACCCTGCACGGCCTGCGCCTCGTCTACGTCATGAACGCCGATGACTGAGCCGGACGCCGCCCCCGCTCCCGCGGCGCCATCCCCGCCGCGGTCGGTGCCCTACCGGGCCGAGCCCACCCACCAGGCCGCCGAAGTGGTGGCGGGCTGGCCCGACCTGGCCGACGGCGAGGAGACCGGCGCGGTGGTCACCGTGGCCGGCCGGCTGATGCTCCAGCGCCCGCACGGCCGGCTGGCGTTCTCGGTGCTGCGCGACCAGAGCGGCGAGGTCCAGCTCTTCGCCCTCGAGAAGGTGACGCCCGACTTCCACGACCTCACCACCCTCCCGCTGGGGACCTGGGTGGTGGCCACCGGCGAGGTGGTGAAGACCCGCAAGGGCGAGCTGTCGATCAAGGTCACCGGCTGGGAAGAGCTGGCCCGCCCCCACCGCCCCTTCCCCGACAAGTGGCACGGGATCACCGACCCCGACACCCGCTACCGGCAGCGCTACGTCGACCTGTGGGTCAGCCCCGAGGCCCGGGCCACCCTCCTCGCCCGGTCCCGGATCCTGTCCCTGACCCGGCGCTGGCTGGAGGACCGCGGGTTCATCGAGGTCGAGACGCCGGTGTTCCACCCCATCCCCGGTGGTGCCCTGGCCAAGCCCTTCGTCACCCACCACAACGCCCTGGGCATGGACCTCTACCTGCGCATCGCCCCCGAGCTGTACCTGAAGCGGCTGGTCGTGGGTGGCTTCGACAAGGTGTTCGAGGTGGCCCGGGTGTTCCGCAACGAGGGCATCTCCACCCGGCACAACCCCGAGTTCACGATGCTCGAGCTGTACCAGGCCTACGCCGACTACGGCGACATCATGTCCCTGACCGAGGAGCTGGTGGCCCACCTCGCCGTCGAGCTGACGGGCGGCACCACCGTCGAGGTCGACGGGCGCCCCCTCGACCTGTCGACGCCGTGGCGACGGGCGTCGATGACCGACCTGGTCGAGGAGGCCATCGGCGTGCGCCTCGACCCGCGCACCCCCCTGGACGAGGCCCGACGGGTGGCCCTCGACCACGGCGTCGAGCCCAAGGAGAGCTGGGGCCCGGGCAAGCTGCTGCTCGAGCTCTACGAGGCCCACGTCGAGGGCGGCCTGTGGGACCCGGTCCACGTCATGGACTACCCCAAGGAGGTCTCGCCCCTGTCGCGGGACCACCGCGAGCTGCCCGAGATGGTCGAGCGCTTCGAGGCCATCGTCGCCGGCCGCGAGCTGTGCAACGCCTTCTCCGAGCTCATCGACCCCGTCGAGCAGCGGGCCCGCTTCGAGGACCAGGTCCGCCAGGGCGAGGCCGGCGACGAGGAGGCCATGGTCGTCGACGAGGACTACCTCCGGGCCCTCGAGTACGGCCTGCCGCCGACCGGCGGCCTCGGCATCGGCGTCGACCGCCTGGTCATGCTGCTGACCGGCGCCACCGCCATCCGCGACGTGATCGCCTTCCCGACCCTGCGACCCGAACAGGAGCACTGACGTGCGCATCCTCCTCACCGGCATGGGTGGTGACTTCGGCGCCAAGACGGCGGCCCTGGTCGAGGCGGAGCCGGGGGTGGAGGCGGTGCTCGGCATCGACGCCTACCCGCCCCGGCGGCGCCTGCACCACAGCCACTTCCTGCGCATCGACCCCCGCGACCGGCGCCGCACCGGCGACGCCGTGCGCGAGTTCGAGCCCACGGTGGTCATCCACCTCGGGGTGTGGGAGCCCGACGCCCGGGCCGAGCCCGCCGTGGCCCACCGGCGGACCATGGACGGCACCCGGGCGGCCCTGGGCGCGGCGGTGGCCGCGGGCAAGCTCGAGCACGTCCTCGTGCGCTCCGGCATCGAGGTCTACGGCCGGGGCCCGGCCACGCCCCGGGTCCCCACCGAGGACGACCCCGTCCGGCCCACGTCGCCCTACGGGCGGACGCTGAAGCTGGTCGAGGAGGAGGCCGCCGCCGCCGGCCGCCTGGCCATGGCGCCGGTGAGCATCCTGCGCTTCGCCCCGACCGTCGGGGTGCAGTACCCCAGCCCCCTGGCGCGCCTCCTGCGGGCGCCGGTGGTGCCGGTCAACGCCCTGTCGCTGCCTATGCGGCCGGAATTGCGAGCCGCTCCGCAG
>CAYTJS010000208.1:0-265 GCA_964438115.1 uncultured Iamiaceae bacterium | reverse complement strand
CGCTGACCCCGGTCGAGCCCGCCGAGTTCTGCCTGCTCGACGTGGAGGACGCCGCCGCCGCCTTCCTGGCCGCCCTGCGCCGGAAGGTCGACGGGGTGGTGAACGTGGTGGCCGAGGGCTCGGTCACCCCCTACGCCGCCGCCCGCGTCGGGGGCCGGGTGCCGGCGCCGGTCCTGCCCTTCGGCTGGCTGGGCGCCCGGGCCCTGGGGCGGGCGGTGGGCACGCCCATCCCGGCCCACCTCCACGAGCTGTTGACCCGGGGCCG
>CAYTJS010000207.1:0-7003 GCA_964438115.1 uncultured Iamiaceae bacterium | reverse complement strand
CGGTCAACCGCGAGGAGGGCATGCCCCCGGGGGCGATGGGCCGGGCCGGCGACACGGTCCAGGTCGTCGACGAGGACGGTACGCCGTGCCCACCGGCCCGCTTCGACGCCGACGGCCGCCTGCTGAACCCCGAGGACTGCGTCGGCGAGATCGTGAACACCGCCGGCGTCGGCCCCTTCGAGGGGTACTACGCCAACGACGAGGCCAACGCCCGCACCACCCGCGGGGGCTGGTACTGGAGCGGCGACCTCGGCTACCTGGACGACGACCGCTACCTGTACTTCGCCGGGCGCACGGCGGACTGGATCCGCGTCGACGGCGAGAACTTCCCGGCCGGTCCGGTCGAGACCGCCCTGGTCCGCCACCCCGACGTGGTGGTCGCCGCGGTGTACGGCGTCCCCGACGTCGCCGCCGGCGACCAGGTGATGGCCACGGTCGTGCTGCGGGAGGGGGCCGACCTCGACCCTGCCGCCTTCGGGGCCTGGGTCGACGAGCAGGCCGACCTCGGCCCCAAGTGGCGGCCCCGGTACCTGCGCCTCGCCCGCCAGGTCCCCACCACCGGGACCAACAAGGTGCTGAAGCGCCAGCTGGCGCGGGAGAAGTTCCGGGCCGACCGGGTGGGGGGCGACGCCGTCTGGCACCGCGACCGCGGTGAGGTGGCCTACCGGCCCTTCACCGCCGCCGACGAGGCCGACCTGCGGGCGGCCCTGGTCGCCGCCGGACGCGAGCGGTTCTGGGACCTGTAGGCCCGTGGACCTCGCCTTCACCGCCGACGAGCTGGCCATCGCCGCCGAGGTCCGGGCCTGGCTGGCCGACCACCTCGAGCCGCCCCCGCCCTTCGCCGACCCCGCCGAGGAGGTGGCGTGGGGGCGGGCCTGGCAGGCCCGCCTGGCCGCCGACCGGTGGGTGGGCATCCACTGGCCCGCCGCCTACGGGGGCCGGGACGCCACGCCGGTGCAGGTCGCCCTCTTCAACATGGAGTACGCCCGGGCCCGGGCGCCCCAGCCGGTGAACCGGGTGGGGATCAACCTGGCCGGCCCCACCCTGCTGGCCCACGGCACCGACGGGCAGAAGGCCCGCTGGCTCCCGTCGATCCTCGACGCAAGCGAGCTGTGGTGCCAGCTCTTCAGCGAGCCCGACGCCGGCAGCGACCTGGCCTCCCTCACCACCCGGGGGGTACCCGTCGACGGCGGGTGGCTGGTGAGCGGCCAGAAGGTGTGGACCTCCTACGCCGGCTTCGCCCGGTGGGGCATCGCCCTGGTGCGCACCGACCCCGACGCCCCCCGGCACCGGGGCATCTCCTACCTGGTCGTCGACATGGAGGCCCCCGGCATCGAGGTGCGGCCCCTGGTCCAGATCACGGGGGCGGCCGAGTTCAACGAGGTGTTCCTCGACGAGGTGTTCGTGCCCGAGGACCACCTGGTCGGCGGCCTCCACGAGGGGTGGGCGGTGGCCAACACGACCCTGGCCCACGAGCGGGGCACGGCGTTCCCGTTCAAGGAGCAGGTCGTCCACGAGACCTACCTGGCCGAGCTCTACGACCTGGCCCACCGCACGGGTCGCCTGGACGAGGTGGCGGTGGCCGACGACCTGGCCCAGGCGTACGTCCTGCTGCGGCTGCTGCGCCTGCACAACTGGCGGACGCTCTCCCGTCTGGGTCGGGGGATCGCCCCCGGTCCCGAGTCCAGCCTGGTCAAGCTGGCCTGGACCGAGATGACCCAGCACCTCTCCGCGGTCGCCCTCGACGTGGTCGGCCCCGCCGCCCCCCTCGACGAGGGTCCCTGGCCCCAGCAGTGGCTGTGGTCCCAGGCCGCGGGCATCGCCGGCGGCACCAGCGAGGTCCAGCGCACCATCCTCGCCGAACGCCTCCTCGGCCTCCCCCGCAGCTGACCGCCATCGCAGTCGCCGCGGAGGCGGCGACGAGCGGTATCGCGTGAGGCTGCGGAGCCGCCAGGCAGAGCAGCGACGAGGGCCGGTGCGGAAGCTGGCGTAGCCAGCAGTCGCCGCGGCGGCGGCGACGAGCGGTATTGCGTGAGTTGGTCATCCTCAGCGTGACCAACTCACGCAATTTCGGATGATCAGGGGTAGCGCTGGTCGAGCCAGGTGGCGATCTCGGCGGCGGCGTCCTGGCCGGTCTCGGTGGTGAGGTCGCCGAAGCGCCCGTCGAAGGCGTGGTCGGCGTCGGTGACGATGTAGGCGGTGACGTCGGCGCCCACCTCGGCCAGCGCCGCCCCGAAGCGCTCGGTCTGGGCGACGGTGATGAGCCCGTCGACGTCGCCATGGAAGAGCAGGACGGGCCCGGTGGCCTCCGCGGCCCGGGCGACCGAGTTGGCCTCCTGCCACCGGCGGCGCACCTCGCGGTCGTCGTCGTCGTCGGGGCCGCCGTAGTAGCGCTCGGCCTCGAGCGTGTCCCCGTCGTAGTAGCCGTAGAAGCCGATCAGCCCGGCGGCGTCGTCGGCCACGCCGGGCCAGAGGTCGCGGCCGGCGAAGTAGGAATCGCCGGGGGTGACCAGCACCTGGGCGGCCAGGCGGGCGCCCGCCGAGCTGCCGTGGAGGAGGATCCGTTGGGGGTCGACCCCCAGCCGGTCGGCCTGCAGGCGGACCCACTGCACCGCGGCCTTCAGGTCCCGCTCGGGTCGGGGGTAGACGGGCTCGGGGGACCCGTCACCCAGGAGCGTGTAGTCCACCGAGAGCGTGACGAAGCCCTGCTCCCCGTACCAGGCCGCCCACTCCTGCATGGTCGAGCGGTCACCGCTGTAGCCCCCGCCGCCGTGCACCAGGACGACGGCGCCCCGGGTGGCCCCGCGGGGGCGGCACAGGTCGGCCTCGTGGGGCTGGGTGGCCCGGGGCGGGGTGTAGACCACCACGCCACAGCGGCCGGGGGCGACCCCGGGCGGGGCCACCTCGGGGAGATCGGCAGCCGTTCCTGCGGTCGCCGGGGCCGGGGCGGGAGCGGACCCGTCGTCGTCGCGGGGCCACACGGTGAAGCCGGCCACGGCCAGCAGGGCGACCAGGGCCAGGGTCCCGAACACGGGCGCGAAGCGGCGGTGGGGCATCGGTGTCCCATCGGCAGCGCGCCGGACCGGGTGAGGGTCCCGAGGCTCAGGAGGTCGGCGGGGCGACGTGGTCGATCTCCGGCAGGGCGCGGGCGAGCGCCCCGACGGCGAGGAGGTAGAGGCCCATGGCGGCCAGGGCGATCCCCGCCGCCCACCAGGGCAGGCCGACAGCGCACCAGGTGCCTTCGTGAAGGACGTCGGCATCGGGCTGGCCCGTCAGCATGGCGAAGGCGATCACCATCGTCGTGGCGCCGACCCCCACCACGCCGAGGGTCCCCGGCCGGGGTGACTCGGGAGCCGGGGGTCTCCCCCGGAACCGCGCGGCCACGCGGTCGGCGTAGAGGAACGGCACCGCCAGCACGGTCACCGCGGCCACGGCGCCGGGGGTGTACCACCAGCCCAGCCCGGCGAGGGCGCGGGTGGCGGTCTCGATGGCGATCCACACCTCGACGACGGTGAGCCAGGCGATGAGCCGGAAGCACCTGGTTGCCGTGGTGGCCACCGCGGACCAGTGGGAGCGATGGCCCTCGTAGGCCGAGACGAGCCAGGTCACGGCGAAGAACAGCAGCACGGCACCGATGCTGAGCAGCCACGCCGCCGGCACGGCGAGCACCGGCTGAAGGGCCGAGGGGACCGGGCGCCCCGAGCGACGGTCGGGCACGGTGTCGGCGAAGCCGGCGATGGTGGCCCACAGGAAGCAGGCGACGAGGAACACGAAGAAGGTGACGAACAGGATTCGCAGGCTCGGTCCCCGTTCGTGGCGGTGGGCCTCGGTGGGAGCGTCGTTGGTCAGGACGAACACGATGGCCACGAACACGATGCTCGCCAGGATCCCGGCGAAGGCCGAGTGCCAGCCACCCGCCACGGTGAAGCGGAACCCGGCGGTGGTGCTGCAATCGGCGGCCAGGACGGCCGGTGCGGTCAGCATGGGCGCCCCCCCAGCCCCCTGTTCACCCGGGGGTGTCGCACCCCGGAACGGCGCGAGCGTACCCGGCGTACCGGCCGCCTGCCGGGGCACACCCCGTGGGGCCTACTCGGCGGTGGCGTACTCGCCGTCGACGGGGCCGAACCAGTAGCGGGACCAGCGGCCGTCGGGGGTGATGCTCACCCGCCAGCCGGCGTAGCCGCCCGTCTCGGCCCACCCGAAGATCCCGTCGCGGCCGACGGCATCGACCAGTTCCCGGCGCTCGCCGGGTGGGGCCACCTCGGCGGACGGCCACTCGACCGCCGACGGCCAGGTGAAGCGGATGGTGTCGCCGTCGCGCACCCGGACGGGGGCGAGGGCGAGGAGACGGGCCAGCGGGGCCAGGACCTCGGTGCCCTGACGCTCGGTGCGCCGCCACTGGCGCACGGGGAAGGCCTCGCCCTCGTACTGGAGGTCGGTGGCATCGGCCACCGACCGGGTGCCCAACTCCCCGTAGTCGCAGGCCACGGCGGCGTCGATCAGGGCCTGACGGGTCGCCGCCACCGCCGCAGGGATCCCGTCGTTGTCGACCGGGCCGACCTGGAGACCTTCGGCCGAGCAGCGCCGTCCGGGCAGGGTCTGGTCGGTGAGCACGGGTCGCTCGGCACAGGCCGCCAGCAACGAGGCCGTGAGCCCGACGGCCAGCAACACGGAGGGGGACGGGCGCCGCACCGGCCGGAGGCTACGGCGGCGACCCGCCTTCCCGGGGGACGGGTGGCCCCCGATCCGCAACCAGGCGGCCTCGCGCGCCGACGGTTCCGGGGTGCCGGCTGTTCGGGTCGGCGGGAAAGGACCAGACATGCGACAGATCTCCATGGGCACCCGCAGGATCGTGGCCGCCTCGACGCTGGCCTTGGTGGTGGCCTCTCGGGGGTGGCCTACGCCGCCAACACGGTGCGCAGCATCGACATCGTCGACGGGGCCGTGCGCTCCGCCGACCTGCGCAACGGCGACGTGCAGCCCATCGACGTGGCCAACAACTCGCTGACCGACACCGACGTCGCCGACGGCGGGCTGACCGGCTTCGACCTCGCCGCCAACTCGGTGTTCAACACCAACATCAACGAGACCAGCCTCGGGGCCTCGCCGCGCCTGTTCGCCCGGGTGTTCGACGACGGCACCCTCGGCGGCGCCCAGGGGGTCTCGAGCTCGGGCCTCTCGACGACGGGCGTCTACGACGTCACCTTCACCCAGGACGTGAGCGGCTGCAGCTTCTCGGTCACGCCCTTCGACAACACGCCCGTCATCGGGGTGGTGAGCAGCAGCGGCGTGGTGGTCACGGTCCGCACCTTCGACGCCGCCGGCGCGCCCAAGTCGGTCATCTTCGACATCGTCGCCTTCTGCTGACCATCCATGGAGATCGACTAGAGTTCATGGGGTAACCTTGTCGTTCATGGAAGCCTCAGTCCTCCATGAGTTCGACCTTGAACGTCGGGTGCCAGTAGCCATCTCCAAGGGCGGCCAGGTCACGATCCCGGCGGACATCCGTCGTCGCTGGGGGACGATCGAACTCGAGCTGATCGACCTCGGGGAACGGATCGTGCTGTGCCCCCGCCCGGGACCGAGCGGGTCGGCCAAGGGCTCGGTTCCGTTGCCTTCCGGCGTCACGACGACCTCGTTGCGGGAGCGGGCGCGGGCAGAGGACGGCGATCGGTGACCGCGCTGCTCGATGCCTTCGCCGTGATCGCCTACCTGGCCGGCGAGCCGGCCGCCGACGAGGTCGAGGGCTTGCTCTCCGGCGACGACGGTGCTGCCATCAGCGCCGTGAACGTGGCCGAAGTCGTCGACCGTCTCACCCGGGGCGCCGGTCTGAGCATGGCCACCGCCCTGGAACGGATGCTGGTGCTGCGTCGGGACGGCCTGGAGGTGGTCCCGGTGGATGCGCTGGACGGGGCGACCGCCGGGGCGCTACGGGCGACCTACTACGACCGGACGACCTGTCCGTTGTCGCTAGCGGACTGCACGGCGTTGGCGACCGCGCTGCGCTACGAGGTGGAGCTGGCCACCGCCGACCCACCGCTCGCCGACGTCGCCCGAGGCATGGGTCTGACGGTGATCGCCCTGCCCGACAGCGCCGGCAACCGGCCCGCCGCGTCCTGAGCAGCGGCGGTTCGGGCCTGGGTCAGCGGGTGCGGCGGAGCTCGAAGGCGGTGTGGTCGGCCAGTGTGGCGGTCCAGTCGGGGGGCACGGCCACGACCGTGAAGCGTTCCTCGATGAGTGCAGGTCCCTCGATGGTGGCCCCCGCGGCCAGGCGCTCGCCGTCGTACACCGGGGTGGTGAGCCACCCGTCGCCCCAGAACACCTCCCGCGCTCCGGTGCGGGCCGCCGGGGCGCCGTGGGGTCCCAGTTCGGCCAGGTGCTCGGGCTCGGGGGTGGCCCCCCGGGCGGTCAGGCGCACGCCCCGGACGACGGGCTGCTGGTTGCGGAAGGCGAAGCCCCGGTCGGCCTCGTGGCGGTCGTGGAAGCGGTCGGCCAGGTCGAGCAGGCCGGGGCCGTCGAGGGCGTTCCCCTCGGGGCAGGGCACCGACAGGTCGAAGTTCTGGCCCGCGTAGGCCATCTGCACGAACAGCTCGCGGGTGATGACGTCCTCGTCGAGGCCGGCGGGGGCCAGCTCGGCGTCCACGTCGGCGGCCAGCTCGTCCATCAGGGCGTGGAGCCGGTCGAGGTCGACCCCCGACAGCGGCGTGACGTAGGAGCGCACCAGGTCGACCACGTGGTCGGCGACCAGCAGGCCCAGGGCCGAGAAGGCCGGGGCGGCCTTGGGGACGAGGATGCGGTCGATCCCCAGCTCGGCGGCGATGGGGGCGGCGTGGACCCCGCCGTTGCCGCCGTAGGCGATCATGGCCAGCTCGCGGGGGTCGGCGCCGTAGCCGGCCAGCACCCGGCGGGTGGCGTTGGCCATGTTGGCGTTCACGATGCGCTCGACGCCCCAGGCCGCCTCGGTGACGTCGAGGCCGAGGGGCTCGCCGACGTCGCGGGCCAC
>CAYTJS010000206.1:0-7021 GCA_964438115.1 uncultured Iamiaceae bacterium | reverse complement strand
GAGGAACGTGGTGTCGAGCAGGAGGGCGGTCATCCTCGGTCGTCCAGCGTGAGCAGGTCACGGACCTTGGTGAGATCGTCCACCCAGTCGCCGTCGGGCTCGTGGCGGCGCAGGAGCGCCTTGAGGTCCGAGCCCCGTCCACGGCTCACCGGCTCGAGCTGCGCGACCGCCCGACCGCGTCGCATGATCGTGTAGCTCTCGTTGCGATGCTCGATGGCATCCAACAGGTCGGCGAAGTTGCGGGCCGCATCGGTGGCCGTAATGTCCGGCATGCGATCAGATTATCCGATTCGGCGGGGAGGTGAAGGTGCAGACCCACTCCTGGCGGGCCATCGAGTCCGGACGGTTCTGCGCTGGGGGCTGTTCGGCCTGCCGACTCGGCCGTGGCGGCGATGATGAGGTCGTGGCATCGACGACGTGGGGTGGTCCTTCATGAGCTGGTGGGGTGTGCGGTGAGCGGGGTTGGTGATGGGGGGCTGTTGGCGGTCCTGGAGGGGTTGCGGGGGGCGTTGCGGCGGGCGGATGAGCGGTGGACGGGGGATTTCGGGTCGGCTGGGCGCGAGGCGAGGGTGCGGGAGGTGCTGGGGGCGGTGGTGGCTGATCCGGTGGAGGAGTTGGCGGTGTTGTGGCAGTGGCACAACGGCCAGTATCCGTTGAGCACGCAGGGGTTGGCGCCGGGGATGGTGTTCCTGACCCTGTCGCCGCGGTCGGTGGATTGGTTCCGGGTGGTGGTTGGTGGTGTGCGTGAGGTGGCGGTGGGGGCGGGGTGGTCCTGGCCGGCGGTGGGGGACGTGGTGCCGGTGCTGGTGGGTGAGGGTTCGTGGGTGTTCGTGGATTCGGGGCGGGGCCCGGATCGGGGTGCGGTGTTCTTCGCGGAGGCGTCGCCGCCGGGGCCGGCGGTGCGGGTGGCGGGGTCGTTGCGGGAGTTCTTCGAGATCGTCTGGTTCCTGGTGGAGGCGGGGTGGTGGCGGTTGGGCTGGGATCTGGGGTTGGTGGATGTGGTTGGTGGCGGCTCGGTGCGGGAGGCGCCGGTGTTGTCGTTGGTGTCGGAGTTGGAGGCGTATCGGGCGGCGTTGGTGGCGGCGAACCCGGCGTGGACCGATGGGTTGGTGCCGGGCCGGGCCCGGGCCGAGGTGCTGGGGGTGTTGGGGGGTTGGGTCGCTGACCCGGTGGAGGAGCTCGTCGAGTTGTGGCAGTGGCACGACGGTCAGGCCGAGGGGACACGCAACTCGCTCTTCCAGGGCATGTTCTTCTGGGGGGTCGATGACCCGCGGCTGCCGTTGTTTCGTGACTACGTGCACGAGACCCGCCACATCGCGGTCGCGGCGGGTTTGTCGTGGCCGGCGGTGGAGGACGCGGTGCCGGTGTTGATCTCGCCGGGTGGTGATGCGGTGTTCGTCGATTCGGGCTACAGCGCCGACCGGGGTTGTGTGTTCACCACGGATCACAAAGATCTCGCTCCGGCGTTGCGGGTGGCGGGGTCGCTGGCCGAGGCGGTCGGCCTGGCTCGTCTCATGGTCGAGAGCGGCGGCTGGTACTTCCACGAGGGCCGCTATCTCGCCGTCACCCGCACCGAGGAACGACCATGGTTCTGACCAAAGTCACCGGATCGGCGCCGTCGACGGCGACGGTGTTCACTTGACGTCGTGCCGGACTGGGCGAGGAGATCAGCGCGCTACTACTGGGAGAGAAGGCCCGGAGACGCGGTGGATATTGCCTGGTTCGTGGCCTCGGCAGTGCTCCTGGCCCCTGGCGCCCTGGGCTACACAGCTCTTGGCCAGGCATGGCCGGACTGGCTCGCACCAGATCGGGAGAGCTGCGGGCAGGAAACCGTCGTTCTATCCCCTGAGCTACGAGGATCGAGGCCCTGCTTTGCCGGGCCATCATCGCAGTGAGCGAAGCCGAAGCCCCCTGACCTCGTCGAAGTCGGCTCGGTTGCTGGTGACGAGGGCGAGCCGGTGCTCGAGCGCGGTGGCCGCGATGAGCGCGTCAGGTAGGCGGATGCCGGCCTCTCGCCGCACCCGGCCCGCCCGTTCGGCGATCGCACGATCGACGGTCACTTCACGGAAGGGGCCGAGCAGCGTGGTCACGTTGTCCGTCGCCGTGCTTCCGGCGAAGAGCTCGGCCCGGGTGATCACCGAGTAGTGGGCGCGGTGGTCCCCGACGTGGAGCTCGACGGCACCTCGGAGGTGATCGACGAAGACATCGGTGTCGATCAGGACGTCAGCCACGGCCCCACTCGTCACGAGACGGCACCTCGATCGCGGGATCTGCTCCGAACGTGGACGAGAGTGCCGGGCCGGGATCCGTCGGCGTGCGGGCCAGGTAGTCGTCGAGAGCGCGCCGGATGACCTCGGCGAGCGTCACGCCTTCGGCCCGCACGATCTCATCGATGCGAGCCCGTTGGTCTTCGGTGAGATAGATCTGCGTCCTCGTCGCAGACGTACAGCGGAACATACAGCACTACACGGTGGGCGTACCGGGGCCTGATGGTCTCACCCCCCGGTCCTGGCTCCCGGCCGTGGTCAGGGCTCAGCACGCCCCAACGGTGGTCATCGTCCCGGCGTTCGAGTTCAGGGGATGGCGGTCCTGACCTCGCAGGCGGTGGCGGTGTCGGTCTGGGGGCCACCGTTGCAGCGGTCGCGACCGGCGCCGCCGTTCAGGATGTCGGGGCCGGTCCCGCCGTTGAGGATGTCGTTGCCGACCTGGCCCAGCAGGGCGTCGGCGCCGTCACCCCCCTCGATGCGGTCGGCGCCGTTGCCGCCGAGTATCCGGTCCGGACCCGGGCCGCCACGGAGGGTGTCGGCACCGCCCCCTCCGCAGATGACGTCGCGACCGCCCAGGCCGTACAGGTCGTCGTTGAAGGGGGTGCCCAGGATCACGTCCGGACCGGCGGTCGCCACTTCTCCCCGGTTGGCGTTGACGGTGACCTCGCGGCCGTCGCAGGGCGGGTCGAAGGTCACCGTCACCGTGATCTCGGCTCGTTCGGACACGAGACCCGAGCCGGTGTCGAACTGCCCCCACAACGACGCACTGCTGTGGATGACGCCGACCCATTGGTTCGGCGCCACGGTGCCACACGACGAGACCTCGTTGGGGATCGAGCCCTGCACGCCCGTCACGGCGCACGAGTAGCCGACGTCGTCGGCGGTGCCGAGGCTCGCCGGGTCGACCCAGACCATGTGGCTGACGTCGTGAACGACGAAGTCCTCCACCTCGGGCGCCTGGGCGGCGAGGCCGTTCAGGTCCACGACGAACTCGTCCGGCGTGTAACCGGTGCCCTGCGTGTGCTTGACCACGATCGAGGCCCCCGGTGGCGGGGTACCGACGACCACGACGTCGACCGAGAGGTACGCGTCCACGGTCGTGGCCCCAGCCGGTGAGGCCGCCGTCAGCAGGCTGGAGGCCAGAGCGATCACGGCGGCCGCGACCATTGTCTTCCTCATGGGATCCTCCCGAACCGATCGCATCCCGTTCCCCGAGCGTACGCCTCGACGGCACGGCCGGGGAACCCGTGGGGGACCGACCGCTGAGGTGGGGAGCTCAGCCCGGATGGATCGCGGCCGGAAGGTCCGCCACCTCCCGGACCACCACACTCGACGCCGCGCGGGTCAGGCGGTCGTCGATCGCCCGGCCCAGGCCCTCGGCCCCGCTCAGCTCGACGAGGATGAGGGTCGGACGGGCGGCGTCGACCCGGTGGAGGATCTCGTAGAGGTCGTGGGCCACCTGGTCGAGGTCGGCCCGGGGGCCGAGGTCCTCGAAGCGCCAGCCATCGGGGACGGGGGCGGGCCGGTCGCCGTAGCCCAGGTAGACGACGCCCTCGGCGGTGCGCAGGTCGGTGGGCACGGCGTCGGCGGAGGGGATCGTCCCGGCCACCACCGCCACCGTCGGGGCCCGGGGCGAGTAGTGGCGCTCGTCGTGGCCGGGTGACTGGACGGCCTCGTCACCTCGGGGGCGTTCGACCACCGGGAGCGGGCTGTGGGCCCGCAGGTCCTCGAGGGTGACGGCACCGTGGCGGAGCACCATCACGTCGTGGTCGGTGACGGCGACCACCGTCGACTCGAGCCCCCGGTCGGTGCGCCCGCCGTCGAGGACGAGGTCGCAGCGGTCGTCGAGGTCGGCGACGACGTGGGCGGCCGAGGTCGGGCTGATGTGACCGAAGCGGTTGGCACTGGGCGCGGCCACCGGCACGCCGGCCTCCCGGATGAGCGCCGCCGCCACGGGATGGGCCGGGGCCCGGACGGCGACCGTCGCCCGCCCGGCGGTGATGGCGGGCGGGACGTCGGGGTGTCGCCGCAGCACCAGGGTCAGCGGGCCCGGCCAGAACGCCTCGGCCAGGGCCCGGGCGGCCGTCGGCAGGGGGCCGGCCACGACCCGGTCGACCATGGCCTCGCCCTCGACGTGCACGATCAGCGGGTCGTGGGCGGGCCGGCCCTTGGCGACGAAGACCGCCGCCACCGCGTCGTCGTCGAAGGCGTCGCAGCCCAGGCCGTAGACCGTCTCGGTCGGGAAGGCCACCAGTCGCCCCGCCCGGATCGCGGCAGCGGCCCGTCGGATCACCGTCGGGTCGGGGTGCTCGGGGTCGACCCGGACGACGTCGGCTCGCTGCGGGGTGGTCATGGTGGGTCCGGGGTGGCCGTCCGGGGATCGGGCACCAGGCCGGAGTCTATGAACGGGTCCCGGGCCGCCACTGGTGGTCCCGGGATCCGGCGGCCGGATGCGGAGCCCGTTGCCGGAAGGTGACCGCCGGTCGTGGGGTCCACGGGGTCAGGTCCGCAGGGCGGTGGCGCCGGCGAGGCCGAGCAGGTCCGGGCTGACGAAGAGGCGTCGGGGCCGACCAGGCCCGGCGGACCGCAGCGTCCCGTGCTCGGCCAGCACGCCGGCATCGACCAGGTCCTCCAGTGCGGCCCGGGCCGACTTCTCGGTCATCCCCAGTTCGGCGACCACGGTGGCGGTGGTCAGTGCCAGGTGGCGGGGCACGAGGTCGAGGACCCGCCGGGCGGGGGCGTCCGACCGGCGGCGGCGACCCGCCGGCCGGGGAGCGTCGAGGCGCTCCTCCCACTCGACCCGGAGACGGGCCACCTCGGCGACGAGGTCCCGTTGGGCCCGTCCCGCGCCGGTGACCGCGTCGGCGAACCACGCCACCCAGCCGTCGTGGTCGCCCAGTCGGAAGCGGACGAGGCCCGCGCCGTAGCCCCCGACGTCGCCGGCGATCATCGTGCTGACCGGCGGGGGCAGCAGCAGGCCCAGGCGCCGGGCCAGGATCCACCCCACCAGGACCCGGCCGATGCGCCCGTTCCCGTCGGCGAACGGGTGGATGACATCGAACTGGGCGTGGGCGATCGCCGCCTGGACCACCGGCTCGACGTCGTCGCGGGCGACGTAGGCGACGAGGTCGTCGACGAGTCGGGGCACCTCGTCGGGGGGTGGGGTGACGAGGTGGGCGTCGAGGGGTGACGTGCCCCCGATCCAGCCCTGCTCGGTCCGGAGCACGCCGAGGTGACGGGCGGGCAGCGGGCTCCCGGCCATCAGGGTCCGGTGCCAGCGGCACAGGGCCGCGGCGTCGACGGGGGCGTCGAGGTCGGCCATCGCCTCGTCGACCGCACGGAGGTTGGCCGCGACCCACCCGGCGGGACCGTCATCGCCCGCCGTCGCCCCGGTGGCTGCTTCGGCGAGGACCACGTCGAGCACCGGAGCGGTGACCCCCTCGACGAAGGAGGAGGCCAGCCCCTCGGCCCGCAGCAGCAGCTGCGCCAGCGGGACGTGGTCGTCGGGCAGGGACTCGGCGGCGAGTTCGACACCGGCACGGGCGGCGCCGGCCCGGGCGACGGTCGCCGGCGTCAGGGTGAGGTCGCGCTGGGCCAGGGGCGTGGGCACGAACGCTCGGGCCCGGCGCCCCCGCCACGTGATCGGCACCTCGACGCCGGCGGGTTCCACGGGACCTCCTCGGTCACCAGGCTCAATACCTACAGATAAAGGTATCAAGTGACGGTTATCCTGCCTCGGGCGCCGGCAGACAGGGCCGCCGTCCTCCCCGCTCCGGAGGACCGACGGCCTAGGTTGGGCCGGTCAGGACGGGCGAGGAGCACGAGGAGGGTCGATGGCAGGAGGGCTGGTCGGGCTGTTCGACGATGTGGCCGCGCTGGCCAAGCTGGCGGCCGCCTCCATCGACGACGTCGGCGCCGCCGCCGGGCGGGCCGGGGTCAAGGCCGCCGGGGTGGTCGTCGACGACGCCGCCGTCACCCCCACCTACGTCCACGGGGTGACCACCGACCGCGAGCTGCCGATCATCCGGCGGATCGCCACCGGGTCGCTGCGCAACAAGCTGTTCTTCATCCTCCCGGCGATCCTGCTGCTGAGCGAGATCGCCCCGACCGTGGTCGAGGTCATCCTCATGACCGGCGGCGCCTACCTCTCCTACGAGGGCGCCCACAAGATCATCCACGCCCTGAAGCACGACGACCACGACCACGACGTCCCGGCTGTCATCGCCGGGCCCGACGCCGAGGCCAAGACGGTCTCGGGGGCCATCCGCACCGACTTCATCCTCTCGGCCGAGATCATGGTGATCGCCCTGAAGGAGGTGCTCGACGAGCCGCTGGCCGCCCGGGCCGCCATCCTCGTGCTCGTCGCCGTGGGCATCACCGTCCTCGTCTACGGCAGCGTCGCCCTGATCGTGAAGATGGACGACGTGGGCCTGGCCGTGAGCCAGCGTCCGTCGGCCCTGGCCCAACGCACCGGCCGCTTCCTCGTGCGGGCCATGCCCAAGCTGCTGAAGGGCCTCTCCATCGTCGGCACCGCCGCCATGCTCTGGGTCGGCGGCCACATCCTGCTGGCCGGGACCGACGAGCTGGGCTGGCACGGCCCCTACGACGTGGTCCATGACCTCGAGCACACCGTCGAGGACGTCGGCGGCGTGGGCGGGGTCCTCGAGTGGCTGGTCAACACCGTCGCCTCGGCCGCCGTCGGCTTCGCCGTCGGCGCCGCCATCGTCGGCGTGCTCACCCTGGTGGCCCGCCGC
>CAYTJS010000205.1:0-7035 GCA_964438115.1 uncultured Iamiaceae bacterium | reverse complement strand
CCCCGCCGATCTCCTGGCGCGGATCCTCGCCAGCGAGGATCTCGACGGGCTCACCGGCGACGACTTCCACCTCGAGCTCGGGCTCACCCCCAAGGAGGCGGCCAACCGCGCCTGGTCGGTGCTGACCGGGGCGTGGGTCGGCTACCGCGACGCCCTCGCCGCCCGCCCCGAAGACGACCGGGCCACCGCGCTCACACGCGAGAAGTGGCTGCTGGTCCTGTTGCGAGAGCTCGGCTTCGGCCGGGTGCCGACTACCCCCGCCGGCGGCCTGCACGCCGACGACCGCTCCTTCCCGGTGAGCCACCTCAGCGGCTCGGTTCCCATCCATCTGCTCGGATCGGGCGTGGACCTCGACCGGAGGAACCCCGGGGTCGCCGGCGCCGCCGATCGCGCCCCCCACGCCATGGTGCAAGAGCTGCTCAACCGGTCCGACGGCCACCTGTGGGCCATCCTCGCCAACGCCACCACCCTGCGACTGCTGCGCGACTCGTCCAACCTCGTCGGCCAGGCGTACGTCGAGTTCGACCTCGCCACCATGTTCGACAACGAGGTCTTCAGCGACTTCGTCGCCCTGTTCCTGCTCGCCCATCAGACCCGCTTCGAGGCCATCGACCCGGAGGCCGGCCCCGACGACTGTTGGCTGGAACGGTGGCGAGCCACTGCGGTCGAGACTGGAGCCCGAGCCCTCGGCCAGCTCCGCGATGGCGTCAAGCTCGCCGTCGAATCGCTCGGCACCGGCTTCCTCCGCCACCCCGACAACGCCGACCTCCGCAGGCGACTCGAGCCTGACGGCGACCTCGACTTCGCCGACTTCCACCGGGCCCTGCTCCGCCTCGTCTACCGGCTGCTCTTCTGCTTCGTCGCAGAGGACCGGGGGCTGCTCCTCGACCCCGACACCCCCGAGACGGCCAGACGACGATACGACGAGTGGTTCTCCACGGCCCGTCTGCGCACGATCGCCACCCGCCGCCGAGGCACCCGCCACGACGACCTCTGGCAGGCACTGTCCCTGGTCCTCGACGGCCTCGGACGTGACGAGGGCCGACCCGAACTGGGCCTCCCCGGCATCGGTGGCCTCTTCAACAACGGGCCCCTCGACGTCCTCGTCGGCGAGGCCCTCGCCAACGACGCCCTCCTCGCCGCCATCCGCCACCTCTGCGTCATCCAGCCGAAGGAGGGCGGACCGCGCCGCACCGTCGACTACCAGCACCTCGGCGCGGAGGAGCTCGGCAGCATCTACGAGAGCCTGCTCGAGCTCGTGCCCCGCCTCGACAGCGCCGGCCGCAGCTTCACCCTGGAGCTGCTCGCCGGCAACGATCGCAAGACCAGCGGCGCCTACTACACGCCCAGTTCACTTATCGACTGCCTCCTCGAGTCAACCCTCGACCCGCTGCTTGACGAGGCAGCGGCCGCCGATGACCCCGAGACCGCACTCCTCGGACTGACGGTGTGCGACCCGGCCTGCGGCTCCGGCCACTTCCTCGTCGCCGCCGCCAAGCGCATCGCCCACCGCCTCGCTCGCGCCCGCGCCAAGGACGCCGAACCAACCGTGCTGGACGCCCAGGAAGCCATGCGCGACGTCGTGGCCCGCTGCATCTACGGCGTCGACCTGAACCCGATGGCCGCGGAGCTCGCCAAAGTCAGCCTTTGGCTGGAGAGCGTCACCGCCGGCCGGCCGCTCGGCTTCCTCGACCACCACATCAAGGTCGGCAACGCCCTCCTCGGCACCAGCCCTGCCCTGCTGGCCGCCGGCGTACCCGACGACGCCTTCGCCGTCCTTGAGGGGGACGACAGGTCCGTGGTCACGGCCCTCAAGAAGCGGAACCGCGCGGAACGGGCCGGTCAGGACGATCTGTTCAGCGCCGCCGGGATCACGGTCGACACCAGCGGACTCGCCGCCGCCGCCCGCGAGATCGACACCCTGGGCGGCCTGGATCTCGCCAGTATCCACTTGGCCGAGCAAAGACAGCGCGCCCTTGACCATTCCCCCGAACTGGCCCACGCCCGGTTCCTCGCCGACGCCTGGTGCGCGGCGTTCGTCGTACCGAAGTCCGACCCCGAACTTGGTATCACTGATGGCGTTCTCCGACGGTGGTCGATGGGCCCATCTCCGGTCGAGGACGATCCACGCCGCCGAGCAGTGGAGGCGGCGACGACCGACTACCGCTTCTTCCACTGGCACCTCGAGTTCCCCCTGGTCTTCACCGTCAACCGCGGAGTCGACGGACCCGGCTGGTCTGGTGGCTTCTCCTGCGTCGTCGGGAACCCGCCGTGGGACCACGTGGAGCTCAAAGAGCAGGAGTACTTCGCCGCCCGCGACCCGGAGATTGCAGCCGCAGCGGGTGCCGAGAGGAAGCGGCAGATCACCTCCCTGCTGAGGTCAGACGCCGCCCTGGGGCAGGACTACCGCATGGCGAAGCGCCGAATAGACGGCGAGCGACGCTTTCTCGGCGCCTCTGGACGGTTCCCGCTCTGCGGACGCGGGCGGATCAACACCTACGCCGTATTCGCCGAGCACAACCGCTCGATCCTCGGCCCCATCGGTCGGTGCGGCGTGATCCTGCCCACCGGAATCGCTACGGATGCCACTACCCAGCACTTCTTCAAGGAACTGGTGACCACCGGGTCCCTGGCGTCGCTGTACGACTTTGAGAACGCCCGCCCTCTCTTCGACGGTGTACATCGCAGCTTCAAGTTCTGCCTACTGACCATCACCGGTTCTGAGGCTCCACTCGAGCAAGCTGACTTTGCATTCTTCGCCCACGACCCCTCCGATCTCTCCCGACACGGAGCGCGATTCGGACTTACCCCTGAGGAGATCGAACTCCTCAATCCCAATACAGGGACCTGTCCCGTCTTCCGCTCCCGCCGCGACGCCCAGATCACGCTCGGCATCTACCGGCGAATGCCCGTGCTCGTCCGGCACGGAGCCACGGACGGAAATCCATGGGGCGTGGCGTTCATGCAGGGCATGTTCAACATGACGAGCGACTCCCACCTCTTCCACACCGCTGACGAGCTTGAGCGCGACGGCTGGGTCCTGGACGGCAACCGCTTCCTTCGCGGAGCAGATCAGATGCTCCCGCTCTACGAGGGGAAGATGATCCACCACTATGACCACCGGTGGGCCACGATCGGTGCCGAACATGCCTCTGTCGCCGCAATGGCGGAGTTGCGAGAGAGTTCTTCATTCAGCCCTCTACCTCGCTACTGGGTGAACTCAAAGGACTGCGCCAGCGCAATGGACCGGTTCGATCTGACGGGCTCGCTCCTCATCTATCGGAACATCGCTCGATCAACAGACGAGCGCACCTTGATAGCCGCTGTTGTCCCTAGGGTGGCAGTCGGACATGGATCGCCGATCATCATTCCGACGAGTCATTCCGATTGCCACCTACTCGCGTGTCTCCTCACCTCAGTCGTGCTGGACTTCGTCGCTCGCCAGAAGTTGGGTGGGACGAACCTGACGTTCAACCTCGTTCAGCAGTTCGCCATACCAACCCCGGCTAGTTTCAGAGAGTCGCCCGCCTTCATCCGCCAGCCGTTGAGGACTTTCGTGCATCACCGGGTCCTTGAGCTCGCGTACACCGCATGGGACATGGAGCCGTTCGCCCTCGAACTCGAGGACTCAGGTTCGCCGTTCAGGTGGGACGAGGAGCGGCGGGTCATCCTTCGTGCAGAACTCGATGCCGCCTGCTTCCACCTCTACGGCATCACGAGTCGCGAGGACGTCGACTACATCCTCGGGACGTTCCCCATCGTGAACCGCAAAGACCGTGAGCGCTTTGGCGAGGAGCGCACCCGCCGGCTTGTCCTTGAGAACTACGACCGCATGACCGAGGCGACCCGAACCGGCGTGCCGTTCGAGTCGTCACTCGACCCCGCCCCCGGTCTCGGGCCGCGGCATCCTGAGAGGGTCGGGGAGTGATCGGGATGCCACCGGCAAGTTCTCCACCGGGCCAGCCACGACGCTCCGCGGTCACAGCCTGGGGCGTACGGGCATACGTGAGCGCGGAGTGCTCCGAGTCGGCGAGGTCGAACCGGGTTGGCACGGTCGCTGCTGAAGGACGGGAGGACCGGCGTGGCTGAGATCGAGGGTTGGGTGGAGCGCACGGGCGTGCGACTTCGGGGGGTGGCCCAGTACCTGCGCGATCACGGAAGGACGGCCAACAAGCAAGACGTGATGGCCTGGGTGGGGTGCCTGCTCGAGCCGAATGAGCACGAACAGAGCATCCGGTCGAATGGCCAGCCGATCTGGCTGAACGACGTCGTGTGGCAGACCACCAACCTCGTCAAAGCCGGCTGGATGACCAAGGACGGCGCCGTCACCTGGACGCTGACGGATAGGGGGGTCGCCGCCCTAGACCAGTTTCCCGACCCCACGGAGTACCACCGCGAGTCCACCCGGTTGTTCAACGAGTGGAAGCGTCGCCGAGACGAATCCGAGGTGCGCCGCCGGGCGTGGCTGGTCCGAGGTTCGTCGGTGCTTGGCGTGAACGTCGTGCCGGAGTGGCTTGCGGACGGCTTCGTGAGCCTGGCTGCGTCGCAGCTCCGGCAGCCGCCACCCGATGTGTCGGCTGAAGACCTCGAGGCGATGGCCAAGAAGGACTACGACCACCTGAAGCACCAGGAGCTGCGGGCCAAGGTCGAGGAGATCGTGGCCTTCGTCACCCGCATGCGGCCGGGTGATGTGGTCCTCACCACCAGCGAGCACCACGTCTACCTCGGCGACGTCACCGGGGACTGGGCCTACGCCCGATCCGAGGGCGACCGGACGAACCTCCGCCGTGCCGTGGAGTGGCGCAACCAGGACGCTCCGCTGGACTTCGCCGAGTTGCCCGAGCCGCTTCCGGCCCGCCTGCAGTCCGGATCGACCCTGCTCGACCTCACCGCCGACCTCGAGCTCATCGACGCTCTGACCACTCCCGTCGCCGAGCCGGGCGGAGATGGCGAGGGGACCGGCCCGGTCGCCCCACCCCACGAGCATCTCCCCGAGCCCTCCTCGGTGCTGGCCGAGAAGCTGTTCGTCCCCTCGGCGTGGCTGTCCGAGGTGCGGGGGATCCTCGACGAGCGGCGACAGTTGATCTTCTACGGCCCGCCGGGGACCGGCAAGACCTACATCGCCCGGGCTCTGGCCGCTGACCTGGTGGGCCCCGAGCAGGTGAAGCTGGTGCAGTTCCACCCGGCCTACACCTACGAGGACTTCTTCGAGGGCTACCGGCCGGCGCCCGGCGCCACCGAGGGGACCATCAGCTTCGAGCTGAAGGCGGGGCCCCTCCGACAGCTCGTCAACCGGGCCCGGGAGCACAAGGACCAGGCGTTCGTGCTCATCATCGACGAGATCAACCGGGCCAACCTCGCCAAGGTCTTCGGCGAGCTGTACTTCCTGCTGGAGTACCGCGACCAGGCCGTCGATCTCCTGTACTCGTCCGACGAGGAGGGCTTCACCCTCCCGAAGAACCTCTACCTGATCGGCACCATGAACACCGCCGATCGGTCGATTGCCCTGGTCGACGCGGCCATGCGGCGGCGTTTCGCCTTCGTGGAGCTCAGCCCTGACAGCGAGCCGACCAAGTCGCTCCTGCGCAAGTGGTCGGCAGACCATGGCCTCGGGACCGTCGCCTCCGACCTGCTCCTCCGTCTCAACCAGCGCATCGACGACCCGGAGTTCCGTATCGGCCCTGCGTACTTCATGAAGCGGGACGAGCCCGACGCCCACTCGACCGAGCGACTCGAGTTGATCTGGCGGACCTCGATCCTGCCGCTGCTGCAGGAACACCATTACGGGGAATGGGAACGGGTGAAGGCCCGCTACCAGTTCACGTCCCTGCTCAGTACGCCACCGACCGACGAACTCGCCGAAGTCGATGCGGCGAGCGAAACGGACGAGGCCGAGCAGCCGACGCCCGAGGAGCGGACGACCCCCGAAGGTCCATGACCGATCTCACCGTGTTCGAGGGCGGCGACCCGATCGTGGTCGCGCTGGACCACCACCAAGGCGATGCACTCGCCGAGTCGGGCGTGGTCGATGCGGTCAGGCTCGGCGGAGGTGAGTGGGCAGTGTCGGCGACCACCAAGGTGGGTGTCGCCACCATCGGCGACCTGACGATCTGGATCCGCCCGAAGGTCGAGATCGCAAGGCTGTTGTTCCTGCTCGGCTACGCCCGGAACCCGGGGTGGCGCGAGGACACCGTCGCCATGGCTGCGGTGGACGACCTGGTGCCCGCTCTGGCCGAGGCGTTCGCAGAGCAGACCGAACGGGCCCTCGAGCGCGGGGTGCTGCAGGGCTACGCCGAGATCGACGACTCACTGACGGTGCTGCGGGGACGTCTACGCGAGCACGACCAGTTGCGCCAGCGCTTCGGCATCGCCGTTCCCCTGCTGGTGCGCTTCGACGAGCACACCGTCGACATCGCCGAGAACCAGCTCCTGCGTGGCGCAGCGGAGATCCTGCTGCGGCTCCCCAGGGTTCCCGCCGGTGTGCGCACACGGCTCCGCCACCTCCGGCTGGTTCTCGCCGAGGTGACACCCCCGCCCCGTGGGGCGTCTCTGCCGGCCTGGACACCGCACCGGCTCAACGAGCGGTACCACGTGGCCCTCTGGCTGGCCGACCTCATCTTGCGGGGCAACGCCGTCGACGCCGCACCCGGTGGCCTGCGCGTGGGCGGCTTCCTCGTCGACATGGCCAAGGTCTACGAAGACTTCCTGACCACGGCACTCGACGAGGCACTTGTTCCCCACGGCGGCTGGACCGTCGCTCAGGACCGCCAGTCATTCGACGTCGGCGGCGACGTCGAGATCCGCCCCGACCTGGTTTGGTACCTCGACGGACAGCCGGCGGCGGTGGTCGACGCCAAGTACAAGGTGGAGAAGCCTGCCGGCTTCCCCAACGCCGACCTCTATCAGATGCTCGCCTACTGCACCACGCTCGAGCTCCCCGAAGGCCACCTCGTCTACGCCAAGGGCAACGCCGAGTCAGCCACCCACGAAGTCCGCCACGCCGGCGTCACCATCCACACCCACACCCTCGACCTG
>CAYTJS010000204.1:0-7073 GCA_964438115.1 uncultured Iamiaceae bacterium | reverse complement strand
GTCCTGGCCTACCTGGTGATCGCCATCGTCGTCCCCCTCGACCGTCTGGTGCGCTTCTCCACCGACCCGGCGGTCAATGCCTCGGGTTCGATGTTGGCCTTCACGCTCCTGGCCTGGATCGGCCTGACCCAGGCCCGCTGGACGGCGGCGCGCTTCGCGCCACTCCTCGCCGCCGTGCTGACGGTGACCGCCATCACCCTGCCCGGCTCGATGATCGCCGTCACCCTCCCCCTCGCCATCGTGCCCATCGCCGCCCTCCTCGCCGAGATCTGTGCCTGGATGGTCGGCGCCCTCGACGAGGCGACGGCCGCCGAGGCCCGGCACTCCCGGGCGCTGGCCCTGGTCGCCGCCCCGTTCCCGGTGGAGGGCGGTCGCGCCGAGCTGGAGGCGGCCGTGGCCGAGCGGGCCCGGGAGGTGTTCGCCCCCGATGAGGTGGTGGTCCTGGCCGACGGCCCCGACGGCCGCGCCTCGCGGACGGGCAAGGGCCTGAGCTCGCGCGAGCGGACCCTGGTGGCCGAGGCGATGGGCGCCGATCTCTTGGTCACCGACGAGGCCCGGGGCCTGCTGGTCATCCCCTTGGCCGGCTCGCCCGCCCCGGTGGGGGCGGTCCTCCTGCGTCGACCGCAGATGCTCGGCGGCAAGCTGACCGCCAGCCTGGCCCGCCTGTTCGGTCGCCAGGCCGGGGCCGCCCTGACCGGTCAACTCCTCATCGACAGCCTGCTGTCCGATGCCCGACGCGACCCGCTGACCGGCGTGGGCAACCGGCGGGCGGCCCTCGACCTGCTCGACGGGCTCCGGGTCGGTGCCGCCGTCGCCCTCGTCGACGTCGACGCCTTCAAGGCCGTGAACGACGCCGGGGGTCACGCCGGCGGCGACGACCTGCTGTGCCGCCTGGCCGAGTTCCTCGTGGAGGTGGCCGGCGACCGCGAGGCCGTGGCCCGCCTCGGTGGCGACGAGTTCCTCGTCACCCTCGACGACCGGGACGGCCCGGTGGCCGAGCGCCTGGCCACGGCCATGGCCACCTGGCGGCGCCTCGGCACCGCCACCACCCTGTCGGTCGGCCTCGCCGTCCGCGGCGACGAGGCCCCCCGCACCCTCCTCGAACGCGCCGACGCCGCCCTCTACAAGGCGAAGGACCGCGGCCGGGACCGCATCGTCGTGGCGGGTGACGTGATCGTCCCCGCCTGAGCCCCGGCCGCCCGCCGGCGCGCCCGCCAGGGCGCCCGGCGGATCGGGGCGCGAGCGCAGCGAGCGGGGCGAAGCCCCGGGGCAGCACGGCCGGGACCGGATCGTGGGTGGCGGGTGAGGTGATCGTCCCCGCCTGAGCTCCGAAACCCAGTGCTCATCGGCACTCACGCTCCGTGACTTGAGCGGTCGCTTGAAACCACGCTGAGTGGTCACTACGGTGACGGCACCACGCAGGCGAGCACGGGGAGCGAGCGGTGACCGACGGGGCGCAGGAAGGGCCGGAGCAGGGCGGCGGGATCGTCGTCCTGGACCGGCGAGAGGCGGAGCGGCGGACCCGGGCCCGGGTCGCCGGCCCCGACCGGCGTCAGGGTGAGCGTCGCGACCTGGACCGTCGTCCGGCCGACCTGCGGGCGGACGACGTGGTCATCGACCTCCGTGACGGTTCGGCCCGCGTCGAGGTCCTCCGCGACGTCGACCAGGTCGTGGCCCGGCGCTGGTTCCTGGTCGCCGTCCTGGCGGCCCTGAACGTGCTGGACCTGGTGTCGACCCGGCTGGTGCTGGCCGCCGGCGGCGAGGAGGGCAACCCCCTCATGGCTCCGATCATCCACCACCCCTACGCCCCGGTCCTGGTGAAGGGCGCCGGCCTGGCCCTGGTCGCCCTGGCCCTGAAGGCCTGCCCGCCCCGGTCCCGGGTCGTCGACCGGGCCCTGTGCGCCGTGACCGTCCTGTACCTGGCCATCGTCACCTGGAACCTGGTGAACCTCGCCGTCAACGGCTGACGGATCCCCGGGCGGGCGGTCGCTACGCTCCGGCCGTGACCACGCCCCTCACCGTCGATCCCGGCCCCCAGCAGCTCTTCATCGGGGGGTCCTTCGTCCCCGGCGGTGCGGGTGCCTACGAGATCCGCAATCCGGCGACGGGGGCGGTGGTCGGGGAGGCGCCCGACGCCTCGACGGCCGACGTCGACGCCGCCGTGGCCGCCGCCCGCGACGCGGCCGGCCCCTGGGCCGCCACCCCGCCCGAGGAGCGGGCCCGTCTGCTCGACGCCCTCGGCGACGCCGTGGCCGGCCACCACGACCGCCTGGCCCCGCTGATCCAGGCCGAGACGGGGGCCACGTGGAAGGTCTCCAACGGGCTCCAGCTCACGCAGGTGGTGGACCGCTTCCACCGCTACGCCCGCGGGGCGATGGAGTCGACGGTGCTGGCCCTGCCGCCGCAGGTCATCGCCACCACCGACCTGGCCCCCGGCGGGGTGATCTCGGCCTTCGCCGCCCGCCGCCCCGTCGGCGTCGTGCTGGCCATCACCTCCTACAACTTCCCGCTGACCAACATGGCCGGCAAGCTCGGGCCCGCCCTGGCCATGGGCAACCCGGTGATCGTGAAGCCGGCCCCCCAGGACCCGCTGGCCGTGCTGGCCTTCGCCGAGATCGTCCAGGAGGTGGGTTTCCCACCCGGCGTGGTCAACGTGGTCGTGGGCCAGGGGTCGGCGGCGGCCGAGGCCCTGGTCGCCCACCCCGGGGTCGACATGGTCAGCTTCACGGGCTCCACGGCGGTGGGCCGCCGCATCGCCTCGGTGGTGGGCGACCGGATGGGCCGCCTGCTCCTCGAACTGGGGGGCAAGGGCGCCTCGATCATCTTCGACGACGCCGACCTGCCCAAGGCGATCATGGGCACGGGCTCGACCTGGGCCTTCCACTCGGGCCAGATCTGCACGGCCCCGACCCGGGTGCTGGCCCAGCGGGGTGTGGTCGACCAGGTGGTCGCCGGCCTGGCCCAGTTCGCCGGCGCCCTGAAGGTGGGCGACCCCCTCGAGGACGACACGGTCGTCGGCCCGCTCATCACCGAGGCCCACCGGGAGCGGGTCGAGGGCTACATCGCCTCGGGGGTGGCCGACGGGGCCGAGGTCGTGGCCGGGGGGAGCCGGCCCGAGCACCTCGACACCGGCTGGTACGTCCCGCCCACGCTGCTGGCCGGCTGCCGGGGTGACATGCGGGCCGTGCAGGAGGAGATCTTCGGCCCGGTGATCGTGGTCGTGCCCTTCGACGACGAGGAGGAGGCCGTGGCCCTGGCCAACGGCACCGAGTTCGGCCTCTACGACTACGTCTGGACCGCCGACACCACCCGCGCCCTGCGGGTGGCCGAGCGCCTGCGCACGGGCAACGTCGGCATCAACACGCTGCAGCGCAACCACGAGGCGCCCTTCGGCGGCTTCAAGCAGTCCGGCGTGGGCCGCGACGGCGGTTCCTTCGGCCTCCACGCCTACAGCGAGCTCCAGTCGGTGGTCTGGCCCGACCAGTAGCCCGGGCCGGTGGTCCCGGCCGGTCGCCGGCTCAGGCCGGTGGCCGGTCAGTCCGCCCGCAGGATCACCGTCGGCCGTAGGTGTGCGGCGCGGTGGCCGGGAGCGGCGGCCAGAACATTTGCCGCCACGAGCGTGCCCACGGCCACGAGCAGCATGGCGACGAGGGCGGTCGGAGGCAGGTAGTAGAGCGGGGCGTTCAGCGCCACCCATCGCCACACGGCCCGACCCATGGCGTGGCCGAGCGGCAGTCCGAGCGCGAGACCGACGAGGGCGACGACCATGGCCTGCCCGGTGCTCACCAGTCGGGCCTGCCGAGGCGCCATGCCCAGCACCCGGAGCACGGCCAGTTCATGGCGGCGGCGGCGCACGGCGGCCACGAGGGCGTGGCCCACGGCCGCCAGCCCGAGCAGTCCCAGGAACCAGGCCAGCAGCACGGGGAGCGGACGGACGTAGGTCAGGTGGCGGAGTGTCTGGGGCAGGGCGGGCTCCTCGACGGCGAGGCCGACGGCGGCCAGGCGGGCGGTGGCGCCGGCGCGGTCGGCTCCTGGCTCCCACCGCAACGCCGCGGACTCGGTGACCGTGGCCCCCGTGTCGGCCGCCACGCGGGCGAGCCCCGCGGGGGTGAGCCAGGCGC
The DNA here is from genome assembly GCA_964438115.1 of uncultured Iamiaceae bacterium. Taxonomy (GTDB): domain Bacteria; phylum Actinomycetota; class Acidimicrobiia; order Acidimicrobiales; family DATDAH01; genus DATDAH01. The sequence continues at coordinate 2,952 of CAYTJS010000204.1, read as the reverse complement.
CCTGGTCGTAGGAGAAGTGCACGCCCTGCTGCAGGAGGGCGAGTCCCACCACGCGGGCGGACGCGTCGTCGGTCAGCGAGACGGTGTCGCCCACGTCGACGGCGAGAGCCTCGGCGGTGTCCGGTCCCAGGACCACTTCGTCGGGGGCGCCGGGCGCCCGGCCGGCGAGCACGCGGTAGGTCCATGTGCCGCGGCGGCCGTCCAGGGCGAACAGCGGGGTGGGCTCGCCGGCGAGGCGGGCGACCGAGCTGGTCTCGACGGCCCACGGACCGACGGCGGGATCGGCGGCCAGGGCGGCCAGAGCCCGACCGTCGAGGTCGAGGTCCTGTCCGGTCGAGGTGGCGACCGCGTCGACGTCGGGGCCGACCGTCGTGGAGTCCGCCACGGCGGTGTCCACGCCGACGAGGAAGGTGAAGGCGGCCACCACGCCGGCGACGGCCACGACACCACCGACCAGGGCGGGACCGACCGGTAGGGCGTCGGCCCCACGTCCGGTCACCAGGGCGAAGCGGGCGCCGGTGGCCAACGGCAGGGGGAGACCGAGTCGGGCGAGGCCTTCCTCGGTCACCGACCGCCCTCGCCGGGCCGTCGTCAGGTGGGTGACCCGGTTCCTGGCGGTCACCGCGGCGACGCCGAGGACGAAGACGACGGTCAGGAGCGCAGCCGCCGCCCACAGCCAGGGCTCGGCGTGGCGGCCCGGGTCGGGTTCGATCTGGCGGGCGAGGCCGATGGGGAACCACGTCGAGAGCATGAAGGCCAGGGCCACGCCGAGGGCGGCGGCGAGGAGCGCGGTGGGGACCAGGGGGAGGGCGAGGGCGGTGGCCAGCTCCCGCCGGTCGAGTCCGAGGGCGCCGAGGGTGCCCAGTTCGGCCGCCTGGGCCTGGACCCAGCGAACGACGGCCTGGCCGACCAGGAGACCTCCGGATGCCACCACGGCCGCAGCGAAGAGGAGGAGTCCGTTGGCCTCGACGGTGGTGCTCGTGGACACCCTGGTGCCGGCCTCGCTCAGGTCCAGGATGGGAACGGCAGCACCGACATGGCGATCGACCGCGGCCCGGAGGTCCGTCATACCGGCACCCCCTTCTCGGAGGCGGACCACGAGATTGGCCGCCGCCGGCACGTCGGGGTTGTCGGCCAGCACGGTGCGGCTGACGCCGGCCTGGCCCTCGGTCATCCAGGTGAAGTCCGTCGGGACGGTGCCGATACCGGTGACGGTCACGGGGAAGGACGGGCCGGGCCGGGCGTCGTCCACGTCGCCGAAGAAGGCGGCCAGGTCGAGGAAGGTGACCAGCCGCAGGCGGTCACCGACGCGGACACCGACGCTGTCGGCCGCCGCCTCGCTCAACCAGACCTCGTCCCGCCGATCCGGATCCGGGCGGCGACCCTCGCTGATGACCGGACGCTCGAGGTCGACGAACAGCGAACCGGACGGCGGGAGCACGAAGGCTGGATCGGGTCCGAGCCCCGGCCCGTCGAGCGCCACGGGGGCCAGCGAGAACGTGCCCGCCGCCTCGACCGAGGGGTCCTCGAGGACGCCGGTCCAGTCGGCATCGAAGATGTCCGCGAAGGTCGCGAACACGATGGCGTCTGCGCCCCGGGCCTCCTCGTGCAGGCGGTCGTAGGCCGAGGAGGACCGATGGGCGCCGTCGATCGCCGCGGTGGCCACGCCCGCGGTGGCCGCCGCCAGGAGGGCCAGGATCACCAGGCTGCGCCAGCGCCGCCGGCTGCTGGCGCGGGCGACCAGTCGGACGGCGGCACCCCGATCGGACACTCCCGGATCGTACGGAGTAGGGGCGGGGCCGTCGATGAGGGTGCCACGGGCCGGTGGGGGGAGGCCACCACCCCCGTGAGCGGCCTCAGCCGGTGCGGCGGTGGATGCTGACGGCGTAGTCGCCGCCGTCGTAGGGCGCGCCGTCCCAGGTGGCGAACCGCTCGGCGAGGACGAGGCCGGCCGCCTCGGCGGCGGCGTCCCACGCGGCGAGGTCGTAGCCCCGGTCGAGGGAGAAGCCGGCGACGAGCAGCCCGTCGGGGGCGACGTGGGCGGCGCAGCGGGCGACCAGCGCCGGCTGGGTGCCGGGCGGGGTGAACAGGGGCACGTTGCCGGCCAGGAGGACCACGTCGAAGACCTCGTCGAGGGCGAGGGTGCTGAGGTCGGCGGTGACCCAGGTGAGGTCCGGGGCCCGGCGGCGGGCCGTGGCCAGCATGGACTCGTCCACGTCGACGCCGACCACCTCGATGCCCCGGGCGGCCAGCTCGATGGCCACCCGCCCCGTCCCGCACCCGGCGTCGAGGACCCGGCGGGGGCCGAGGCCGACGACCAGGTCCGCCTCCCCGTGCACGTCGTGGCCGGCCGCGGCCAGACGGTCGAAGCGGGCCTGGTACCCCTCGCCCTCCCAGTCGGTGCGTCCCGGTGGTCCGGTCACGGTCAGGGCTCCCTCAGGTCGGGGCCGGGGCGCCGCCGGGCGGCCCGGCGGGCGGGTGGGGTGGCGACGGCCAGTCCGGTCACCACCGCGGCCGCGGCGGTGAGCATGAGGGCCGGGCCCGGGGTGGTCGGGGAGTCCAGCACGCCGAGGTCGCCGATGACCAACGCCCACGTGACCCGGCCGGCGGCCAGGCCGAGGGGCACGCCGACGAGCAGGCCCCCGCCCACCACGACGGTGGCCTGGGTCAGCACGGCGCGCCGGACCTGGGCCGGGGTGAGGCCGAGGGTGCGCCAGACGGCGAAGAGGCCCCGGCGGCGGCGCACCGAGGTGGCCAGGGCGTGGACCAGGCCGACGGTGGCCAACAGGGCGAAGTAGACGACCAGGCCGGCGAGGACCACGTCGTCGTCGTCGAGATGGTCGAGCAGGGGTGGCACCGTCGCCTCGCGGGCGCCGACCCCGACCGCCCGGAGGTCGTCGGCCACGGCGTCGGGGTCGGCGCCGTCCTCCAGCCGCAGGACCAGTTCGGGGC
>CAYTJS010000203.1:0-7190 GCA_964438115.1 uncultured Iamiaceae bacterium | reverse complement strand
GGCCGACGCCGTGGCCGAGGCCCTGGGACCACTGGGCACGCCCCGGTGGAACCTCGTGGACCACGAGCGCAGCTGGCGGGTGCCCCTCGCCGTCGGGCGCACCAAGGAGGCGGCCACCGCCTTCGCCGAGGCCGTCCGCCGCCGTCTGCCCGACGCCCGCCTGGTCCAGGCCGGTACCCCCGAGGCCACCGCCGCCGTCCTGGCCGACGCCCGCCAGCGCCCCGACGAGGTCGACCGCACGCTGCGCTGGTCCTGAAGGGTCCTGAGTGGCCGGTCGGGGGTCCGACGGGAGTCCTAGGACCTATTGCCGATGGTGGTCGGGACCGGGAGGGGTCGATGCTGTCCCCACATCCCCACCAAGGACGGACGAACCATGAAGACGACCCTCTCCCTGCTCCTCGCCTCCCTGGCCCTGGTGGCCGGTGTCGCCCTCGTCGGCCCGGCCGCCCCGGCCGGTGCCAGCGGCGGCGGGGCGACCATCCGCACCGGCGCCTGCAGCGGCAACGCCACCTGGAAGCTGAAGGCCAAGGTGCGCGACGGCCGTATCGAGGTCGAGTACGAGATCGACAGCAACCGCCGGGGCCAGGTCTGGACCTACGCCCTGCGCCAGAACGGCAACGTCATCGCCCAGGGCCGGGCCACCACCACGGCTCCCAGTGGCTCGTTCAGCATCGAGCGCCGGGCCACCAACACCCCGGGCGCCGACACCTTCACCGGTTCGGCCACCCGGGTCGGCAACGGCCAGACGTGCGGCGGCCAGCTCGTCTTCTGAGCCGACCTGCGCTGAGTACCACCACCCCACCCACCCGCCGTCCGGCCCGGTCCTCCTCGGAGGACCGGGCCGCCGGCGCGCACAATGGGTCGGTGAGCTCGGTCGGTCGGGAGGTGGTGCGCTTCGCCGTACCCGGCGTGATCGCCGTGGTCGTGGTCGCCGCCGGCACGCTCTGGCTGGCGCTCACCGTGTCGACCGACGAGGCCGTCCGTGACGCCCGCACCGACGCCGCCCTGCTGGCCCGGGGCGTGGTCGAGCCCGCCATCGACGACGGACTGGTCGACGGGCGCCCCGCGTCGGTGGCCCGCCTCGACGAGGTCGTGCAGGAGCGGGTCCTGGGCGACACCGTGGTCACCGTCCGGCTCTGGGCCGAGGACGGCACGATCGTCTACGCCGACGAGCCCGACCTCGTCGGGCGCCGCTTCGAGCTGGGCGAGGACGGGCGGGAGATCCTCGAGGAGGGCGGCTCGGAGGCCGAGCTGAGCGACCTGTCCAAGCCCGAGAACGCCAGCCAGCGCTCCTACGGCGAGCTGCTGGAGGTGTACCACCGGGTGCGCACGCCGTCGGGCGAGCCCCTGCTCTTCGAGATCTACCAGCGCCAGGCCACCATCGAGAGCCGGGCCCGCGACATCCTCCGCGATCTCGCCCCCCTGGTGCTGGCTCCCCTGGTGGTCCTGCTGGCCATCGAGCTGACCCTGGCCTGGCGCATGGCCAAGCGCCTGCGGGCCAGCACCGACGACCGGGAGCGCCTGCTGCAGCGGGCCCTCGACTCCTCCGAGGACGAGCGCCGCCGCATCGCCGCCGACCTCCACGACGGCGTGGTGCAGGACCTGGCCGGGGTTTCCTACGCGCTCGCCGCCCTGGCCGACGCCGCCGACGAGTCGGGCGACGCCGACCAGGCCCGCCGCCTCACCTCGGCGGCGGGCGAGACCCGGCGCTCGGTGCGGAGCCTGCGCTCGCTGCTCGTCGAGATCTACCCGCCCAACCTGGCCGAGGCCGGGCTGGAGGGCGCCCTCTCCGATCTGGCGGCGGCCACCAACCGCAACGGCACCCGGGTCGAGGTGGTGGTCGACCCCGGCGTCGACCTCGACGCCGACGGCCGGGCCGTGGTCTACCGGGTCGCCCGCGAGGCACTGCAGAACGTGGCCAAGCACGCCCACGCCGCCCACGTGACGGTCACGCTGGCCCCCGCCGGCGACCGGGTGCGGCTGACGGTGGCCGACGACGGCGCCGGGTTCGTCCCCGGCACGGTGCCCGAGGGCCACGTCGGCCTGCGCCTGCTGGCCGACCTGGCCCGGGAGCACGGGGCCGACCTCGACGTGACCTCGGCCCCGGGCGAGGGCACGACGGTGACCCTGGAGGTGGGCCGGTGATCCGGGTGCTGGTGGTCGACGACCACGCCGTGGTCCGCGACGGCCTCGAGCTGCTGCTGGGCCGTTTCGACGGGGTCGAGTGTGTGGCCACCGCGGCCGACGGGACCGAGGCGGTGACGGCGGCGGCCGACCTCGTGCCCGACGTCGTCCTGATGGACCTCTCCATGCCGGGCATGGACGGCATCGAGGCCACCCGGGCCATCACCGCCGTCCAGCCCGGGGTGGCGGTGCTCGTGCTCACGACCTTCGCCGACCCCCGCCACGTCATGGACGCCGTCGACGCCGGGGCCGTGGGCTACCTCCTGAAGGACAGCAGCCCCGAGCAACTGGAGGTCGGGATCCGCTCCGCTGCCCGGGGTGAGTCGCCCCTCGACCCCAAGGTGGCCGGCACCCTCGTCCAGGCCCGGCGGGAGCGGCGCCCCGACGTGACCCTCACCGCCCGCGAGCGCGAGGTGCTCCTCCTGGTCGGCGACGGCCTGGCCAACAAGGGGATCGCCCGCAAACTGGGGATCTCGGAGAAGACGGTCAAGACCCACCTGACCAGCGTCTTCACCAGCCTCGGGGTGAGCGACCGGGTCCAGGCCGCCCTGTGGGTCGAGCGCCACCGGGGTGAACTCGAGGACGGCGACGGGCCCTCGGCCTAGCCTGGCCACACCGGGAGCGGTGGCAGAGTCCGGTTGATTGCAGTTGCCTTGAAAGCAGCCGGCCCGCAAGGGCCCGGGGGTTCGAATCCCTCCCGCTCCGCCGTGCAGCGCCCCCTTGCTGCCCACGACACCGACCGGCGCGTGCAGGCCGTCCCCGGCGGGGCCGCCGTTCTGGCCGGTGATTTCGGTGCCGGGGTCCCGAAATCCAGGGCCAGAACCGGTCAGGGGCGGATCTGGTTGCGGAGGGACTGGACCCAGGCGTCGGCGTCGGCCCAGGCGGCGTCGGCCTCGCGGCGGGCCCGCTCGCCGGTCTCGCCCGCCGCCGGGTAGGAGCCGAGGAACTTCACGTCCTCCTGCTTGGAGCGGATGTCGCGCAGGCAGTCGGCGACCAGCTCCTCGTCGACGTGGCCCTCGAGGTCCATGATGAAGCAGTAGTCGCCCAGGCCCCGCTTGGTGGGCCGCGACTCGAGCTTGGTCAGGTTGATGGCCCGGGCGGCGAACTCCTGGAGGATGGCCAGCAGGGAGCCGGGGCGGTCGGCCCGCTGGAACACGACGATGGTCGTCTTGTCGTGGCCGGTGGGGGCGGGCACGCCCCGTGGCGCCACCAGCACGAAGCGGGTCTGGTTCTCGGGGTGGTCCTCGATCTCGACGGCCAGCACGTCGAGGCCGTTGAGTTCGGCGGCCAGGGAGGTGCCGAGGGCGGCCACGGTCGGGTCGCCGGCCTCGCGCACCAGGCGGGCGGCCTCGGAGGTCGAGTTGGCGGCCTGGGTGGCGACGCCGGGTAGGTGCTCGCCCAGGTAGCCCCGGCACTGAGCGGTGGCCATGGGCATGGACACCACGGTGGTGATCCCCTCGACGGTCGCCCCGGGGACCCCGAGCAGGCACATCTGGATGTTGAACACGACCTCGCGCTGGATGAGCAGGTCGTGGTCGAAGGCCAGCAGGTCGAGGGTCAGGTTGACCGTGCCCTCGATGGCGTTCTCCAGCGGGACGAACCCGTAGTCGATCGTGCCGGCGGTGACGGCGGCCAGCACGTCGGGGATCGAGTCGAGGGGCCGGACGTCGCCGCCGGCCAGGTCGCCCTGGGTCAACAGGGCCTGTTCGGTGAAGGTGCCCGGGGGGCCGAGAAAGCCCACCCGGGGATGACCGCCGGTGGCGTCCCCGTCGCCGGGCGATGCTGCGGGAGGAGCCACAGCGGGCAAGGATAGGCAGGTGCAGGAAGCCGACCTCCGGGAGATCCTCGAGGGCGTCCGCGACGGCGTCGTGGCGCCCGACGAGGCCCTGCGTCGCCTGCGTCGGCTGCCCTTCACCGACCTCGGGTTCGCCCGGGTCGACCATCATCGGGCCCTGCGCCAGGGCATGGCCGAGGCCGTCTACGCCCCGGGCAAGGCCCCGGCCGAGTGCGCCGCCATCGTCACCGAGTTGCGGGCCGACGGCGGCGCCGGGGCGGTGGTGCTGACCCGGGCCGACGACGACCAGGTCGCCGCTGTCCTCGCCGCGCAGCCCGATGGCGAGATCCACCCCGGCCAGCCGCACACGGTCGTCTGGGACCCCGCCCCGATCCGCCCCGAGCGGGTGGCCCTGGTCACCGCCGGTACCGCCGACGGCCCCGTCGCCCGCGAGTGCGCCGCCGTGCTGGCCGCCCACGGCCTGGTCGCCCACGAGGTGCTGGACGCCGGGGTGGCGGGCATCCACCGGCTGCTGGCCTCCGTCGACGACCTGGCCGCCGCCGACGCTCTCGTCGTCGTCGCCGGGATGGAGGGCGCCCTGCCCAGCGTGGTGGCCGGGCTGACCGCCGCCCCGGTCGTGGCCGTGCCCACCAGCGTGGGGTACGGCGCCGGCCTGGAGGGGGTCACCGCCCTGCTGGCCATGCTCTCGTCGTGTGCCCCCGGTGTGGCCGTGGTCGGCATCGACAACGGCTACGGCGCCGCCTGCACCGTGGTGCGCCTCCTGTCCACCCGGGTCCGCCAGGAGCCGGCATGACGGGTTCGATCGCCTGGTTCCACTGCTTCTCCGGGATCGCCGGCGACATGGCCTTGGGGTCGCTGGTCGACGCCGGGGCCGACCTCGACGAGGTGCGGACCCTGCTCGAACGACTCCCGGTGGGGGGCTGGCGCCTCGAGGCCGAGCCCGTGCTGCGCTGCGGCATCGCCGCCACCAAGGTCCACGTGCCCACCGAGGAGACCACGGTGGTGCGGACGGCGGCCCACATCACGGGGCTGATCGAGGAGGCCCGCCTGCCGTCACGGGTGCGGGACCGGGCCCTGGCCACCTTCCAGGGCCTGGCCGAGGCCGAGGGCCGCCTGCACCGGCGGCCTCCCAACCAGGTGCACTTCCACGAGGTCGGCTCCCTCGACGCCATCGTCGACATCGTGGGCACCTGCGCCGCCCTGGAGGTCCTGGGCGTGGACGAGGTGCACGCCAGCTCGGTGGCCACCGGCACCGGGATGCACCGGGCCGCCCACGGGCTGCTGCCCTCGCCGGCGCCGGCGGTGATCGAGTTGCTCAAGGGGGCGCCCAGCCACGGCATCGACGTCCCCTTCGAGACCACCACCCCGACCGGCGCCGCCCTCCTGGCTGCCCTGGCCGTGGGGTGGGGTGACCTGCCCCCGATGGTGGTGCGGGCCAGCGGCTTCGGTGCCGGCACCCGCGAGCTCGACGACCGCCCCAACGTCACCCAGGTCGTGCTGGGCGACCCGGTCACCGGTCGCGCCGCCGGCCAGCCGGTCGTCCTGCTCGAGACCAACGTCGACGACGCCACCGGCGAGGTGGTCGCCGACGCGGTGGCCGCCCTGCTCGACGCCGGCGCCCACGACGCCTGGGTCACCAACATCCTCATGAAGAAGGGGCGGCCGGCCCACCAGGTCAGCGCCCTGGTCGACCCCGCCCTCGTCCGGCAGGTGATGGCGGCCATGACCGCCGCCACCGGCACCCTCGGGGTGCGGGGCACCACCCTGGAGCGCTGGCCCCAGGCCCGCGCCGAGGCCGAGGTGGAGGTGGCCGGCCACGCCGTGCGGGTGAAGGTCAGCGCCGGGCGGGTCAAGGTCGAGCACGACGACGCCGCCCGGGCCGCCGAGCGGGCGGGCCTGCCCGTGCGCGAGGTCATCTCCCTGGCCGAGGAGGCCTGGCGTCGCCACGACCACCCCCACCCGACCGGCCCCATCGACGACCCCCCACCCCCCGCCGGGTGACCCGACCCTCGACCAGAACGGGGGTCAGGGCGTGTCGGGGCGGGAGGCGAGGGCCCGCCAGAGGGCGCGGTAGTTGGGGTAGACGAGGTCGGGGGTGACCCAGCCCGCCCGCACCAGCTCGTCGTGCAGGGCGGGCAGGTGCTGGAAGGGCACGCCCATGTCGACGTGGTGGGCGAGGTGCCAGCCGGTGTTGAACGGCACGAGCCAGAAGCGGGCCGGCCAGTGCTGCTCGACGTGGTGGGTGGTGCGGCGCCGGTCGTCGGAGCGGGTCATGCCGCCGTGCTCGGCGATGGCCCGCAGGCGGTTGATCACCCGCCAGCCGGTCATCCACGGCAGCAGCCACAGCAGGGGGTAGAGCTCGGGGCGCCCCACGGCGGTGAACCCGGCCAGGATCACCAGCTGCACGGCCATGATGCGCAGGGCGACCGGGCGGGTGGCCTCGGCCCGCAGGCCCCGGAACAGGCCCTTCAGGTTCTTCCAGCCCGAGATGCCCAGGGCGTCGCGGCGCAGCTTGCGGCCCAGGGAGGCCCGGGTCACCGGGTAGCCGAGGTACAGGTTGAGGTCGGGCTCGTCGGGACCCATCTCGTCGCGGTGGTGGGCGAAGTGGCTGCGGCGGTAGAGGTCGAAGGGCACGAACCCCGGGTAGGCCAGGCCCCAGCGGCCGACCAGGTCGTTGGCCGTGCGGTTGGAGAACAACAGCCGGTGGGCGGCCTCGTGGCCCAGGATCCCGTAGAGGGCGAAGGCCCGGCCCATCAGCACGAAGGCCACGACCCAGGTCACCGGGTGGTCGAGCCACACGCCCAGGGCGATGACGCCGAAGGACTGCAGCCACACCGACACGACGTTGCCCACGTTGCGCAGGTTGGGGATGCGGCGCAGCTCGGCCCGCAGCTCGGGGACGGGTTTGCCCGAGGCGAGCAGCCGGTCGGTGGGCAGCACGTCCGGGAGCAGTTCGTCGGGGGGGACCATCGAGCCCCGCTCGCGGACGTGCGCCATGATCGTGGTCACCCCCTGATGTTACACTTTCCCCACACGTGACAGACGATGGTGATGTCGACCGGCCGCTGACGGCCCGTTCCGTGGTGGGCAGCACGCTGCTCGGGGTGCGCCCGCCCCGCCTGCCCGTGCGCTCCCTGGTGGCGTCGGGTCGCCTGTTCGGCATCGCCGAGGGCACCGTCCGCACGGCGCTGTCGCGCATGGTCGCCGCCAC
>CAYTJS010000202.1:0-7231 GCA_964438115.1 uncultured Iamiaceae bacterium | reverse complement strand
GCACGGCGGCCTCGAGGCGCTCGATGCGGGCCAGCAGGGACTCGACGGAGGTGTCGGCCTCGGGGCGGGCGATGCGGACCAGCGCCACCTCGAGGGGGATGCGGGGGTCGGGGGCCTGGCGCAGGTCGACCAGGGCCGCACCCAGGACCTCGAGGGCCCGGGTGATGGCCGCCGGGCGCAGGCGCTGGGCCCGGTCGGCGGCCAGGGTCCGGTCCCGTTCGGGGAGGTGGGACAGGTCGGCCCGCATGGCGGCGAGGAAGGCGTTGCGCAGCTCGCCCAGCAGCTGCTCGCCCACGGTCCGGGGGTCGCGCCCGAGGGCGGCGGCGCCGGCCAGGGCGGTGAGGGCGGCGGCGGGGTCCTGCTCGCAGACGGCGTCGAGGAGCTCGTCGATCGAGTCGTCGCTGCGGGCCACGCCCCCGGCGGCCACGATGCGGTCGAGGGCCGTGAGCGTGTCGCGGGCCGAGCCGCCGCCCTCGCGCAGGGCTTGCTGGATGCCGTCCTCCTCGACGGCGAGGCCGGCGTCCTCCACGACCCAGCGGACGTGGGCCTCCAGCGCGTCGGCGGGCAGCAGCCGGAACTCGAGGTGCTGGGTCCGGCTGCGGATGGTGGCGACCACCTTCTCGGGGTCGGTGGTGGCCAGCACGAACACCATGTGGTCGGGTGGCTCCTCGAGCGTTTTCAGGAGGGCCGCCTCGGCCTCCTTGGTCAGCATGTGGACCTCGTCGAGGATGTACAGGCGGGTGCGCCCACCGCTGGCCAGCCGGGTGGAGGCCAGCAGGTCCTTCATCTCGTTGATGCCGCGGTGGGAGGCGGCGTCGAGCTCGGTGACGTCGAAGGACGTGCCCGTCTCGATGGCGGTGCACGGGGCACAGGTGCCGCAGGGCTCGCCGTCGACCGGCGCGTCGCAGTTCAGGACCTTGGCCAGGATGCGAGCCGTCGAGGTCTTGCCGGTGCCCCGGGGCCCGCTGAACAGGTAGGCGTGACCGAGGCGGTCCTCGGCGGCGGCGTTGCGCAGGGCGGCGACCACGTGCTCCTGGCCGACGATCTCGCTGAAGCGCTGCGGCCGGTAGCGGCGGTACAGCGACTGGAAGGCCATCGCCGCCGACGATACCGCTCGCCCTCGAGAGTGGCGGCCAGGCGATCTGCGGCACCCGGTGGGCTCCGCTGAGAGCTGCTGCCTCCCGGCCCTGACTCGGTTCACGGGCCACCGTCGCACAGGACCCGGCCGCCACACTCCAGGGCGAGCTGACCCTCACGATACCCTGTCCGCCCGCAGTGGCCTCCGGGCCCCTGTCACCCAGGAGGGGTGCGAGAGCGGCCGAATCGGCACGCTTGGAAAGCGTGTGTGGGGCAACCCACCGTGGGTTCGAATCCCACCCCCTCCGCGGCGCGAGCTCCGAGGTCGAGGCCCTGGCCCCCCGTTTCGGGGGGCGGACGCCTCGACCTCAGGACGATGAGGCGAGGCGGCGCAGCGGGGGCAGCGTCGGGGGCGGGTTGCGACGGGGCGGCAGCGTGTCGAGCAGCTCGGTCGTGGCGGCGGTGACCTTGGCCACGGCGGCCTCGAAGGCGGCCTCGGTGGCCGCCGAGGTCCTGGCCACCCCGCTCACCTTGCGCACGTACTGGCGGGCGGCGGCCTCGATCTCCTCATCGGTGGCGACCGGCTCCAGGCCCCGCAGGGTCGTGATGTTGCGGCACATGTCCGCGACGGTAGGTCAGCCGACCGGGGCGAGCTCCCGACGACGGCGGCGGTCCTTGGCCTCGTAGAGGGCGCGGTCGGCCCGGGCCATGACGGAATCCACGTCGTCGCCCACCCGGTGCACGGCCGCCCCCACCGAGGCCGACCGGGCCCCCGGCACTCGGGCCACCACCTCCGCCAGGTCCTCGGCCAGGTGGTGGGCGGCGAGGAGACCGGTGCCGGGGCAGAGGACGGCGAACTCGTCGCCACCGACACGGGCCACCAGGTCGGCGCTCCGCACCCTCCCCACCAGGGCGGCGCCGACGGCGGCCAGCACCTCGTCGCCCCGCTGGTGGCCGTGGCGGTCGTTGATGTCCTTGAAGTCGTCGAGGTCGAGCAGGAGGATGGCGTATCCGGGGCCCGCCCGGCGGGCGATCGCCGCCGCCCGCTCCAGGGCCTCGTCCCAGGCCCGCCGGTTGGCCAACCCGGTGAGGGAGTCCTCCCGACTCAGCCGGTCGAGCTGCTCGACCAGGGCCAGGGTCCGGGCCTGCTCGGCCTCCAGCGCCAGGCGGGCACACAGCTCCCGTCGCTCGACCTGGAGCCGGTAGACCCGCCCCACGATCGCCACCGAGGAGGCCGTCCCCAGGTAGAAGACGCTGGTCGCCAGACGCTCGGTGGTCACGCCCACGCCGTGGGCCCCGAGGGCGAGGAGCAGGATCAGCCAGGAGCCGGCGACCAGGGCGACGGTGACCCGGAGCCGGGCCACCAGGAGCACCGAGCAGCCGAAGATGATGAGGGAGTACCCGAGCAGGTAGCCCTCGAAGGCGTGGTCGACACCGGCCACCATCCACGCCACTGCGACCTGCGGCACCGCGCACATGGCCACCACCAGGCCCTCGGCGTGGCGGGTGCCGAACCTTCGGCCGAGCAGCAGCCCCCAGCAGATCAGGGTCGGCCCGAAGGCGAGCAGCCGGACGCCCAGGTGCGTTCCGACGAGGTGGGCCTCGACCAGGTGGTCGTAGCCGATCCACAGGAGGAGGCAGGCCAGGATCATGGGCCCGGCGACGAGCCCCGTCGTGCGCACCGCCGCCCGCATCTCGTCCTCGTGGACCGCCCGGGCACGCGCCGCGGCCGTCTCCGGCACCTCGGCGACGACGGGGGACACGGCCATGGTTCCCGCGTCGTCCTCTGCGCCCCCGACCTGTAGCGGTCGGGACTGGAATGAGGCCGATGACCCACCGGCACCGCTGTCCTGCGGCTGGACGGGGGCGACGGCCCGGGCCGCCGACGCGTCGGTAGCCTCCGGGACCGTGCCGCGACCGACCCGTCTGCTCGCCCTCGCACTGACCGCCGCCCTCGCCCTGGGCGCCACGGCCTGCTCGGGCGGCGAGCGCCCCGAGCTGGGCGCCCCCGCCACCACCGAGGCCGGCGGCCTGACCGTCCGCGAGCTCGACCCCGAGCGCACCTACGTCGCCCGGGCGGGCGGCCCCGTCGACGTCTACACCGACCCCGCCGACGACGAGCCGGCCCAGCAGGCCAGCCCGCCCACGGCCGCCGAGCCCACCGCCGGCCTGGCCATCGACGGCTGGATCGTCCAGGCCCCCTACGAGGCCGAGCCCGGCTTCCACCAGGTCGCCCTGGCCGACGGCACCACGGGCTGGGTGCGCCGCGACGCCGTGACCGTCGAGGCCGTGAACATCGTCGCCGTGGGCAACGGCACCGAGGTCGACCCCTCCGGCGGCGGCGGGGGCACCGTCGACGTCTTCGCCGAGCCCGATGCCCCCGACCCGCTCACCCAGATCGAAAACCCCAAGTCGGCCGAGGGGCTGAACGTGGGTCCCGTCGTGTTCCTGGCCAGCGGTCCCGTCGACCCGGCGGCCGAGTGGGTCAACGTGCTGCTGCCCATCCGCCCCAACGGCAGCGACGGCTACGTCCGACGCGACGACGTGACCCTGACCGCCAACGAGTTCCGCATCGACGTCGAGCTGACCGCCCACCGCATGCGGGTGTACGACGGCGAGGAGGTGGTGATGGAGGCCCCCATCGGCGTGGGCACCACCAACACCCCCACGCCCGGCGGGGCCTTCTACATCCGGTCGCTGATCGCCTCGACCGACCCCGCCTACGGGACCTACGCCTTCGGCCTGTCGGGCTTCTCGGAGGTCCACGAGTCGTTCAACGGCGGCCCCGGCGACATCGGCATCCACGGCACCAACGACCCCAGCACCATCGGCACCGACGTGAGCAACGGCTGTATCCGCCTGGAGGACGGCAACGTCGTGGCCCTGGCCGGGCTGCTGCCCGAGGCCCTGGGCGAGCAGACCGATTCCCCCGCCGTGACCACCGGGCTGGGTGTGCCCGTCCGCGTCATCGCCTGAGCCCGTGCCCGTCAACCTCGACGAGGCCATGGGGCTGGCCCTCGACGAGGCCCGGGCCGCCGCCGCCCACGGCGACGTGCCCATCGGGGCGGTGGCGCTGGTCGACGGCGAGGTGGTCGCCCGCCGCCACAACGAGCGGGAGCACATCGGCGACCCGACGGCCCACGCCGAGGTGCTCTGCCTGCGCGACGCCGCCGCCGCCCGGGGCACCTGGCGCCTCGACGGCCTGACCCTGGTCGTGACCCTCGAGCCCTGCCCCATGTGCGCCGGCGCTCTCTGGGCCGCCCGGGTCGACCGCGTCGCCTTCGGTGCCGCCAACCCCGAGGCGGGGGCCGCGGGCTCGCTCTACAACCTGTGCACCGACCCCCGCCTCAACCACGAGGTCGAGGTGGTGGCCGGCGTGCGGGCCGAGGAGGCCGCCGCCCTGCTGTCGGGCTTCTTCGCCAAGCGCCGCCCGTCGCCGCCCTGACCTCGCCGGCGGCGCGCCCCGCTAGCCTCGCCGCCGGAGGGTTGCCAGAGCGGACGAATGGGGCGGCCTCGAAAGCCGTTGTGGCCTCCGGGTCACCGAGGGTTCGAATCCCTCACCCTCCGCCACCGATCGTCTCAGGGCAGGGCGGACTGGCCCTGGATGATGAAGATGATCCCGGGGACGATGGCCACGACGCTCATCGTCAGCACGGCCACCTGCACCTTGCGGTCCCGGAACAGCGAGCCGATACCGGCGAGGAACAGGGACACGGCCAGGAAGACCGAGGCCAGTTCGAACTTGTCGCCGGCGTCGTCGAACTCCTGGGCCTCGGCGAACTGGGCCTGGGCCTCCTCGGTGAGGGCGATGGCCTCCTCCTGGGCGGGCAGGACGTAGGACTCGGTGGCCAGCGGCGACGGCGGCTCGTCGGGGGACCCGGCGGGGTACTGCTCCCACTCCTGCATGCCGGCCTCGAGCTCGGGCGAGAACAGCCGCTCGCGGAGGGCGAAGGCCACGTCGGTCTGGCCCTGCTCGACCAGCAACTGGTACTCGACGAAGAGCGCCTGGTCGGAGGTGTAGGTGGCGAAGGCCTCGTTGAAGAAGCCGTTGGCGTCGGAGGTGGTGGCGGCCGAGGCGGTGTAGCCGTTCAGGGCGTCGCCGTCGGTGAGTGCCGCCTTGTAGGCACAGAAGGCCGTGAGGATGCCGGCCACGCCCAGGATGATCGCGGCGATCAACTCGAGGCGACGGTCCTCGGGCTCGTCGGTCCGTGCATCGGCGATGACCTCGGCCATGTTCGTCCCTCCCGTGTGGCGTGACGCCGGAAGGCTAGTTGTGCTGACCGGGCCGTAGTGGCTGGACCGGAGGGTGCGGGTCTCCTCGGTGACCTCGCCGTCCTCGCCCAAGCCGATGAGCACGCCGGGGTGGCGATCCGCCCCCCCTCCCCCGTTCTGGCACCGCCATCCCCTCCGAAATTGCGTGAGTTGGTCCCGCCGGGAGTGACCAACTCACGCAGTTTCGGGGTCAGGTGGGTCGGGCGGGGTGAGGAGGGGGACGAGGGCCTCGAGGAGGGCGGTCCTGGGGGAGGTGGTGCGCCAGACCAGGCCGATGGTGCGGGTGGGGGCCGGGGGGGCGAACACGACCAGGGTGACGGGGCTGTCGGGGCGGACCTCGACGGGGACGGCGGTGGCGGGCAGGAGGGTGACGCCGAGGCCGGCGGCCACCATCTGCACGACGGTGCCGAGGGAGGTGCCCTGGATCTCGGCCCCACCCACCCCGCCGGTGAGGCCGCAGACGTCGAGGGCCTGGTCCCGCAGGCAGTGCCCTTCCTCCAGCAGGACGAGGGGCTCGGTGGCCAGGTCCTCGGGGCCGCAGGAGCCCCGCTGGGCCAGCCGGTGGCCCTCGGGGGCGGCGAGAAGGAACGGCTCCCGGTAGAGCTCGCGCTCGGCCACCCCCGGCCGGTCGACGGGCAGGGCCAGCACCCCGGCGTCGACGCGGCCGGCGCCGAGGGCCTCGAGCAGACGCTCGGTCTGCAGCTCGTGGAGGTGGAGCGAGACCTCGGGCAGCTCGGCCCGCAGCCGGGTGACGAAGCCGGGGACCAGGTAGGGCGCCACCGTGGGAATGACGCCGAGCTGCAGGGGCCCGGCCAGCGGCTCGGCCACCTGATCGGCGGCGGCCAACAGGTCGTCGACCCCGGTGAGGACCACCCGGGCCCGGGCCACCAGCTCGGCCCCGGCCGGGGTCAGCAGCACCCCCCGACTCCCCCGCTCGAACACGTCCACCCCGAGTCGGCGCTCCAGCTCGCGCACCTGGGCACTGAGCGAGGGCTGACTGACGTGACAGGCCGCCGCCGCCCGCCCGAAGTGCCCCTCGTCGGCCACCGCCACGGCGTACCGCAGCTGCTGGAGGGAGGGAGCCTGAGCCATAGACAGACCCTATCGATCTAAGAGGATTCTTGTCCTTTGCTTATGAGGGGGCCTCCCCCACACTGGGGACACGGACCAGTCGAGGAGGACCACGACCATGAGCAAGGACGACACCGGCGCCACCGCCACCACCGACGAGGCGGTGGCCCCCGCCGCCCGCTGCCCAGTGATGCACCACGGGAGCCAGGCCACCGGATCGACCGCCAACCAGCACTGGTGGACCAACCAGCTCAACCTGCGCCCGCTCAACGCCAACAGCCCGCAGATCGACCCGATGGACCCGGACTTCGACTACAAGGCCGAGTTCGAGTCCCTCGACCTGGCCCAGGTCAAGGCCGACATCGAGGCCGTCCTCACCACCAGCCAGGACTGGTGGCCCGCCGACTACGGCCACTACGGCCCCCTCATGATCCGCCTGGCCTGGCACAGCGCCGGCACCTACCGGATCCACGACGGCCGGGGCGGCGCCGCCAGCGGGTCCCACCGCTTCGCCCCCCTCAACAGCTGGCCCGACAACGCCAACCTCGACAAGGCCCGCCGCCTGCTCTGGCCGGTCAAGGCCAAGTACGGCCGCAAGCTCTCGTGGGCCGACCTCATGATCCTGGCCGGCAACGTCGCCATCGAGTCGATGGGCCTGCCCACCTTCGGCTTCGGTGGCGGGCGCGAGGACGTCTGGGAGCCCGAGGAGGACATCTACTGGGGCCCCGAGGACACCTGGCTGGGCGACGAGCGCTACTCCGGTGACCGCGAGCTGGCCGACCCGCTGGGCGCCGTGCAGATGGGCCTCATC
>CAYTJS010000201.1:0-7259 GCA_964438115.1 uncultured Iamiaceae bacterium | reverse complement strand
GTCAGTGGTCTTCCCCACCGCCAGCGGTCTCTCCCTGCCGTCCTCCACTGCTTCTGTTGCCGGGCTGCAGTGGACTGGCCCCGCGTGTCCTTGCGGATCGCTGTGTCTCTCTACCGACTGACTGGGTCAGGCGGCGAGAGCGAAGTCGCGCTCGGCGCTTCTTTGGGTGCCCCGTTTAGGGAGTCTGAGCAACTCCGGTCGCACGCACGCCAGGCGGTCTCCCCGTCGAAACCGATCAGCCCCGTGTGTGGTGCCTCGTCTATGTCAAGCAACCACCGCCGAGTCTACGGGGCGGTCAGCGCAGCCAGTTGCCGTCGGTGCCGGGCGGGGGTGGGGTGCCGTCGCTCGGGGGCTTCGGGCTCCGCCCGAACCAGAGCAGCAGGAGCCCCACCGCGGCCCAGATGACCCCGATCATGACGAACGTCATGCGCACGATGTCGGGCGAGAACAGGCCCACCACGATGAACGCCACCCCGCCGATCACCCAGAACAGGGACCGCCGCTTGCCTCCCATGACCATCATGGACCCGACGTTACGCCGGGGCGGTCACTCGCCGCGGCGGCCCCGGGCCAGCTCGCGCTGGGCATCCCGCTCGGCGTCCCGCCGGGCGATGTGCTGGCGCTTGTCGACCGCCTTGCGGCCCTTGCCCAGGCCCAGCTCCAGCTTGGCCCGGCCGTCCTTGAAGTAGAGGGCCAGGGGGACGAGCGTCAGGCGCTCCTGGTCGAGACGGGCCTTGATGCGGTCGATCTCGGAGCGGTGCAGCAGGAGCTTGCGGTCCCGTTCCGGGTCGAGGTCGGCGAAGCCGCCGCCGGCGTGGCTGTAGGGGGTGATGTGCAGCCCGACCAGCCAGGCCTCGTGGTCGATGATGCGGGCGTAGGCGTCACTCACCGTGACCCGGGCCTCGCGCAGCGACTTGACCTCGGCGCCCCGCAGCACGAGACCGGCCTCGTAGGTGTCGAGGATCTCGTAGTCACGACGCGCCTGGCGGTTGGTCGCGATGGGCTTGACCCCCTCGGTGCGCGCCATGGGGACCAGTGAACCCGCTGGGGGCGGGGTTCAGGCCTCCAGTTCGGAGGCGCCGCCGGTGCCCCACCACGAGGCCGTGAGGCGCAGGCCCTCGATCGAGGCCCGCGGGAAGATCTCCTCGTAGGTCCGCTTGTAGCCGGTGTGGGCGATGCGCCACTGCCCGTCGGCCTCCTTGCGGTACCGGTCCTCGTAGAAGGCGGCACCCTGGATGGTCAGGCCCCAGGCGCTCTCCACGACCACGTCCTCCAGCGCCCAGGTGCCCTCGGCGGTGTCGGGACCGGTGAGGCGGATCTCGGGGTGGTGCATGCGGTGGGACGACAGGAAGGTCTCGGCGCCCATGGCGTCGCTGATCCAGCCGACGATGGCGTCGCGGCCGGACTGGGAGTACTTGCCCGCCGAGTACTCGGCCACGGCGTCCTCGCAGAGGAGCCCGCCGAGCTCGTCCCACAGCTTCTGGTCGAGGCAGCGGGCGTAGCGGTACTTGAGCTGCTTGATGGCCTCGATCTCGACGAGGTCCTCGGGGGTCAGCGGTCGCGTCATCGCCGCGGACAGTACTTGTACGCTCCGCGGCACCGTGACCGTCAGCGCCCCCGACCCCTCGGCCACCGACACCCCCGTCGTCGGTCCCCTGGACCTCGACCGGCGTCCCTGGCAGGCCATGGTCGCCCATGCCTACGACGGGCTGCCCCTCGAGGCGTGCGGGCTGCTGGCCGGCCGCCCCGGGCGCAACGAGGTGACCCGCTTCTACCCGTGCCGCAACGCGGAGGCGTCGAGTCGGATCTACACGGTCCACCCCCAGGACCACCTCCGGGCCGACCGCGACGCCGAGGACCGCGGCCTCGAGATCGTGGGGGTGATGCACAGCCACACCCACACCGAGGCCTACCCGTCGCCCACCGACGTGGCCCAGGCCCCCGACCCCGCCTGGCACTACGTCATCGTGTCGCTCAAGGCGGGGGCACCGGTGCTGCGCTCCTACCGGATCGTCGACGGGAACATCCACGAGGAGCCCGTGGTTCTGGTTGACCGGTAGAATCCCTACTGGTTCGGTCGACAATCGACCCCGGCTGACGAAGGCAGTGCGATGACGGTCCACTCGTCGATGCTCGATCTCATCGGCAACACCCCGATGGTCGACCTCAGCGCGCTCAGCCCCAACCCCGGCGTCCGCATCGTCGGCAAGCTCGAGGGCCAGAACCCCGGCGGGTCGGTCAAGGACCGGATCGCCAAGAAGATGGTCGAGGAGGCCGAGGCCGACGGGACGCTCACGCCGGGCAAGGTCATCCTCGAGCCCTCGTCGGGCAACACCGGTATCGCCCTGGCCATGATCGGGCGGATCAAGGGCTACCCGGTCAAGATCGTGCTGCCCGGCAACGTGTCGCCCGAGCGGCGCCAGCTGCTCGAGGCCTTCGGGGCCGAGATCATCGACTCGCCCGCCGAGGAGGGCTCGAACGGCGCGGTCCGCCGGGCCGAGGGCCTGGCCGCCGAGCACCCCGAGTGGGCCTTCCTCTACCAGTACGGCAACGAGGCCAACCCCCGGGCCCACTACGAGGGCACCGGCCCCGAGATCTGGGCCGACTGCCCCGAGATCACCCACTTCGTCGCCGGCCTCGGCACCAGCGGGACCCTCCTCGGCGTCGGGACCTTCCTGAAGGAGCAGAACCCCGACATCAAGGTCTTCGCCGTCGAGCCGCCGATCGGCGAGACCGTGCAGGGGCTGCGGAGCCTCGACGACGGCTACATCCCGCCGGTGTACGAGAAGTGGGGCGGCAACGACCTGCTCGACGGCAAGCGCATCGTGCGGCCCAAGGAGTCTCTCGAGTGGACCCGGCGCCTCACCCAGGAGGCCGGCGTGTTCGCCGGGATCTCCTCCGGGGCTGCGCTGGCGGGCGCGGCCCGGGTGGCCGAGCGCATCGACAGCGGCGTGATCGTCGTCATCATCTGCGACGGCGGCTGGAAGTACCTCTCCACCGGGGCCTGGACCGACGACCTCGACGAGGTCGCCGAACGGGTCGAGCGGGTGATCTACTTCTGATCCGTGCCCGTCCCGCTCCCTGATCTCGACACGGTCCTCCTCACGCCCCCCGACGCCGACGAGGTCGTCCACATCGCCCGGGGCTTCGCGTCGGCGGCCGCCTCGGACGGGGGCCTCACCCGCCTGCAACACGTCACCCTCAAGGCCCTGGGTTGACCGACCCCCGCCCGGTCGGGATGTTCGACAGCGGGTTCGGGGGCCTCACGGTCGCCCGGGCGGCCATGGACCTCCTGCCCGCCGAGGACCTCGTCTACGTCGGCGACACCGCCCGCTACCCCTACGGCCCCCGGGACCAGGTCGAGGTGGCCGGCTTCGCCCACCAGATCACCGGCCACCTCCTGACCCACCACGACGTCAAGGCCGTTGTGGTGGCCTGCAACACGGCGGCCGCCGCCGCCCTCGACGACCTGCAGGCCACCGCCCCGGTGCCCGTCCTCGGCGTGATCGAACCCGGCGTGCGGGCCTTGGTCGAGGCCACCCGCAACGGCCGGGTGGGGGTGATCGGCACCGTCGGCACCATCGGCTCGGGGGCGTACCAGGCCGCCGTGGCCGCCACCGGGGCCGACGTTGACCTGGTCTGCGCCGCCTGCCCCGGGTTCGTCGAGTTCGTGGAGCGCGGCGAGACCGACAGCGAGCAGGTCCACGTGCTGGCCGAGCGCCTGCTCGCCCCGGTCGCCGACCACGGGGTCGACGCCCTGCTCCTGGGCTGCACCCACTACCCCTACCTGGCCCGGACCATCGGCGACGTGATGGGCCGCGACGTCGTGCTGGTGTCGTCGGCCGACGAGACGGCCTTCGAACTGCGGCGACTGCTGGGCGAGCTGGACCTGGCGGTCGCCGACGGCGACCGGGTCGGCCGGCACCGCTTCCTCTCGTCGGGCGACGTGGCATCCTTCGTCCGCCTCGGGCGACGCCTCCTGGGGCCCGAGCTCGACGGTGCCGAGGGGGTGGACTGGCCGTGCACGTGACCGTCCTGGGCTGCGGTGGGACCTATGCCGAGCCGGGCAACGCCTGTAGCGGCTACCTGGTGTGCACCGAACGGACCGCCGTCGCCGTCGACCTCGGCCCGGGGTGCCTGGCCAACCTCCAGCGGCACCTCGACCTCGTCGATCTCGACGGCATCGTGCTCACCCACGAGCACCCCGACCACTGGACCGACCTGCCCGTGGCCCGCAACGTGTTCCGTTACGTGTTCGACCGGTCCGGCATCCCCGTCGTGACCACGGCCGGCACGCGGGCGCTGGCGGCACCGTGGGCGGGCGACGACACCTTCGCCTGGACGATCGTGGCCGACGGCGCCTCGGCCTCGATCGGCGACGTCCGCTTCCGCTTCAGCCGCACCGACCACCCGGTCGAGACCCTGGCGGTGTGGGCCGAGGGCGACGGGGCCTCGTTCCTGTACTCCTCCGACACCGGCCCGGGCTGGTCGCCCACCGCCTTCGGGGCCCGCCCCGACCTGGCCCTGATCGAGGCGACCTTCGCCCACGAGCACGTCGCCCACCTGCACCTCACCGCCACCGAGGCAGGGCGGGCTGCCGCCGCGGTCGGGGCCCGGCGTCTCGTGATCACCCACCTCCTGCCCGGGACCGACCCCGACCAGCAGGTGGCCGCCGCCGAGGAGGCCTTCGGCGGCCCGGTGGGGCTGGCCCGCCCGGGGCTCACCTTCGCGGTCGAGGCCGCGCAGCGGTAGACACTGGCCCCATGAGCACCGCCCCGCCCCGCGCCGACGGTCGTCAGCCCGACGAGTTGCGGCCCATCACCTTCGAGCGTGACTTCACCGACATGGCCGACGGCTCGGTCCTGGTGTCCTTCGGCCGGACCCGGGTGCTGTGCACCGCCTCGATCGAGGACGACGTGCCCCGGTGGATGCGGGGGAGCGGCAAGGGGTGGGTCACCGCCGAGTACTCGATGCTGCCGGGCGCCTCGCCCGAGCGCATCCGCCGGGAGGTGAAGGACGGCAAGCCGTCGGGTCGCACCCAGGAGATCCAGCGGCTGATCGGCCGCTCGCTGCGGTCGGTGTGCGACATGGAGGTGCTGGGCGAGCGGTCGGTGATGGTCGACTGCGATGTGCTCCAGGCCGACGGCGGCACCCGGACGGCGTCGATCTCGGGCGGCTACGTCGCCCTCCACGACGCCCTCAGCCGCCTCGTCGCCCGGGGCGAGCTGACCGAGCACCCGCTCCTCGAGAACTGCGCCGCCGTCTCGGTGGGCATCGTCGGTGGCCGCCCGCTGCTCGACCTGCCCTACGTCGAGGACAGCACCGCCGAGGTGGACATGAACGTGGTCATGACCAGGTCGGGCCGCTTCATCGAGGTGCAGGGCACCGCCGAGGGCCTGGCCTTCTCCCGAGGCGAGCTCGACGAGCTGCTCGACCTGGCCACCGCCGGCGTGGCGGCGATCGTCGGCCACCAGGACGAGGCGCTGGCGCAGCCCCCCTCGCCCCGCCCGGCGTGAGCACCCTGCGCCTGGTCCTGGCCTCGGCCAACCCCGACAAGGTGGCCGAGATCGCCACCATCCTCGGCGACGGGGTGGACCTCGTCCCCCGGCCGGCCGACCTGCCCGACGTGGTCGAGGACGCCGACACCCTGGAGGGCAACGCCCGCCTGAAGGCGGTGGCGGTTGCCGCAGCGACCGGTGGGGCGGCGGTGGCCGACGACACCGGCCTCGAGGTCGATGCCCTGGGCGGTGCCCCCGGCGTGTACACCGCCCGCTTCGCCGGCGAGGACGCCACCTACGCCGACAACGTCGCCAAGCTGGTGGCCGACCTCGCCGGTGTCCCCACCGCCGAACGGACCGCCCGCTTCCGTACGGTGGCCCTGGCCCACTTCCCCGACGGTAGGGAGGTGGTGGCCCACGGTGTGGTCGAGGGCCACATCACCGAGGCCCCCCGGGGGCCGGGCGGGTTCGGCTACGACCCCGTCTTCGTCCCTGCCGACGGCGACGGCCGGACCTTCGCCGAGATGACCCCCGACGAGAAGCACGCCATCTCCCACCGGGGCCGGGCCTTCCGAGCCCTCGCCGCCGCCCTCGCCACCCGCTGACCCGTGCCGGCATCCGGTCCGAGTGCCCGGGGACCGAATCGGGCGCCAGGTCGCGGCCGGGTCACCAGCCGCGGAGGTCGATGGGCCACTCGTCGACGACCACCCCGCCCTCGACCACGAGGTAGCGGTCGTGGAGGGCGACCGTCGGGTCGCAGTGGGCGGGCCAGACCCGGACCCGCTCGCCCACCGTGAGCGGGTGGTCACCGGTCACCAGGGCCAGGTGCTCGTCGGAGGCGTACAGCACCTCGGCGCCCTCGACGGTGGGCAGTCCGTGGTCCTGGGCCACCGACTTGATGCCGGCATCGACCACCGCCGTCCCCTCCGAGGCCGAGATCACCGTGGCCAGCACCGACAGGGCCGGGCGGAAGGGGAGGTCGAGGGCGGCGTAGGCGGTGTCCATCACGAGGAAGCTGCCCGCCTGGAGCTCGGTGACCGTGTCGTTCAGGTCCCAGGTCCCGGTGCCGCCGCCGGAGACCACCTCGCCGCCCACGTCGGCATGGGCCCGGCGGGCCCGGGCCATGGCGGCCTCGGTCAGGCGGGCCCGCTCCGCCCGGTCGGGCACGAGGACGGCGTGGGCCTCGTACGCCATGACCCCCCGCACGGTGAGCCCGGCCGCCCGGGCCCGGTCGGCCAGTGCCCCGGCCTCCTCCGGCTGGCAGCCGCACCGGAACCCCACGTTGACGTCCACCAGCACCTCGCGCACGCCCCCCGCCACGGCGGCGGCGACGGTGGCCTCGGAGTCGACGGCGACGGTCACCCGGTGCCCGTCGGCCACCAGCGCCCCCAGCCGCGAGGCATCCAGCACCTCGTTGGCCAGCAGCAGGTCGTCCCCCAGCCCGGCCGCCGCCAGCCCCTCCACCTCCCGCACGGTCGCCGCACAGAAGGCCAGGTGCCCCTGGTCGGCCAGCCACTCGGCGAACCGGGTCGACTTGAACAACTTGGCGTGCGGCCGCAACGCCGTCCCCGCCCACCGCGAGGTCATCGCCGCCAGGTTGTCCTCCACCACCCCCAGGTCCAACACCAACCCCGGCGTCCCCACCACCGACAACTCCATCCCCCGACCCTACGAAACCGGCCGCGGGCAGCAAGCCTCCAGCCAGCGGGCAAGGTTGCGGCGCCTGCGGCGCCGCCACGAGGGGGACCGGCGGCATCGGCG
>CAYTJS010000200.1:0-7360 GCA_964438115.1 uncultured Iamiaceae bacterium | reverse complement strand
GGCGAGGGCGGCTTCTCGGCGGGCGGGATCCGGGTCGGGGACGGCGGCGCTGACGAGATCCCGCACCAGCGCCAGTTCGCGGACCCGGGCGACCAGGGCGGGATCGGCCGCCACCCGGGCGCGTTCGGCGGGGGTGGCCTCGCCGTCGAGGACGGCGGACACCAGTTCGTCGCCGGGGCGGAGGGGATCGGTCACGTCGTCTCGTTCTGACGTCCGGCAGGGGGCGTGGGGTTCCCGGCCAGCAGGTGGGCCAGGGCGGCCCGGCCCCGGGCGATGCGGGAGCGCACGGTCCCGGGGGCCAGGTCGAGGATCTCACCGATCTCGGCGTAGTCGAGGTCGCAGAGGTCGCGGAGCACCACGGCGGCCCGGAACTCGCTGCGCAGCCCGGCCAGGGCGGTGTCGACGTCGACGCGGTCGGTGACCAGGCCGTCGATGGTGCCCCCGGTCGCCACCCGCTCCCCGAGCGCGGCGTCGTCGGTGGGCACCGGCCGACGGCCCCGCCGCCGCAGCTCGTCGAGGCAGGCATTGGTGGCGACCCGGTAGACCCAGGTCGAGAACCGGCTGTGCCCGTCGAAGCGGTCGAGGCGGGTCACGATCGTGACCAGCGCCTCCTGGGTGGCGTCGGCGGCGTCGGCGTCGTTGCCGGCCAGCCGACGGCACAGGGCCCAGACCCGGTCGTGGTGGCGGCGGAGGAGCAGGTCGAGGGCCCGGTCGTCACCGGCTCGGGCTGCGGCCACCAGCTGGTGGTCGTCCCTGGCGTCGGCGTCGGGGCCGTCCCGGGGCGGCGTGACCACCGCTCAGCGCACCCCGGCCTCGGCCACGCCGACCCGGAATCGGCCGTCGTCGTCGGGACCGGCCAGGGCCGTCAGCCACAGGAGCACCGCCCCGCCGCGGGCGCCGCCGAGGTCGAAGGCCACCGTGTCGGCCAGGTCCTCGCCCGTGGCCACCGGCTCACCCCAGCCCGCCAGGTCGGTGGCGGGCGCCTCCGCCACATACACCTCCGCCGACCACCCCGAGCTCGTCGAGGCGACGACGAGTTCCTCCAGGTCGGCGACCTGGTCGAGGGTCAGCACCAGCCCCACGCCGTCCTTCAGTCCCCCCAGGTCGGCGGTGTTGTAGCCCTCGGTCGACCACGCGGCGCCCTCCTCCCCGTCGGTGACCAGCCCGACCGTCTCGTCGTTCTCCTCGCCGTCCCCCGGGGTGGGGTCGAACACCCCGGCGGCGGCGATGGCGATCCCGTCGTCGGTGCCCGGACCGGCCCCGGCCCCAGGCAACTCGGGCTCGTCCGCCCCGAAGAGCTGCTCGCCGATGGTCGAGCCGAGCAGGACGCCGGCCAGGGCCAGGGCGACGAGGACCAGGGCGATCACCAGTACCCGGCCGGTCCAGTTCCGCGGTGGGGACCCGGCCGCCGCCGGGCGTGGTGCCGGGGCGGTGGACGGGGGCGGCGCCGCCGGGGGACGGGTGGCGACCGCGGTCCCGGCGGCGAGGGTGCCCCCGTCGGCGGCGGTGGCGTCGGGGACGGGGGCCACGGTGCGGGCCGGCGGCGGTGGGGGATGGATGGTGGAGGCCCGCACCGAGGCCAGCAGTTCGCTGCGCAGGTCCTCGGCGCTGGCGGGCCGGTCGGCAGGCTCGCGCCGCAGGGCCCGCAGGATCACCCCTTCGAGGGCGGCGGGCACCTCGGGGTCCAGGCGGCGGGGCGGGACCGGGTCCTGGTGGAGGCGGGCCAGCACGGTGGCCGTGTCGGACTCGCCGCTGAACGGGACCCGTCCGCAGACCATCTCGTAGAGGACGATGCCCAGGGCGTAGAGGTCGGTGCGGGCATCGACGGGTGCACCCTGCACCTGCTCGGGGGCGAGGTACTTGGCCGTCCCCAGCACGGTGCCCTCGGCGGTGTGGTCGGCGTCGGCCAGCTTGGCGATGCCGAAATCGGCCACCATGACCCGCTCGTCCTCGCAGAGGAGGATGTTGGCGGGCTTGATGTCGCGGTGGACGAGGCCGGCCCGGTGGGCGGTGGCCAGGGCCTCGGCCACCCGGGCCCCGATGGCCACGGCCTCGCCAGGGGGGAGCCGGCCGTGCTCGTCGAGGTGCTGGCGCAGCGACGTGCCCCGCACCAGCTCCATGACGATGGCCTCCTCGCCGTCCCCCGACCAGGTGTCGTAGATGGCCACGATGGAGGGGTGGGTGAGACGGGCGGCGGCGATGGCCTCGCGCCGGAAGCGCTCGACGAAGGCCTGGTCGTCGGCCAGGTGGGGGTGGAGCACCTTGATGGCCACGGCCCGGTCGAGGACGGTGTCGGTGGCCTCCCACACCTCGGCCATGCCACCCACGGCGATGCGTCGCACGAAGCGGTAGCGCCCGGCCAGCAGGGTGCCGGCCCGGTCCGGGCGTTCCGCGGGCGACGACGGGGGCGGGTCGGCCACGGTGCGGACGCTACCCGCCCACCTCCCGTGGATTCCGGACGCTCCGGGATGCTCAAGCTGGGGACCATGGGCGCCGTAACCCCGTCGGTGAGGGAACGAGCGCGTCTGGTGACGGGGGCAGCCATGGTGGCCGCCGCCTTCGTCGTGCTCGTGGGCCCGACGCCGACCCCGGCCACCCCGGCCACCGACGACCTGGCCGTGGCGTCGGGCCAGGTCGTGACCGACGAGGGCGGTCACCTCGCCGACGGCACCGGCCGGGAATACGTCACCTACGGCACGTCCTGGGACGACACCGCCCTCACCTACGGGTTCGTCCACCACACCACGGACCTCACCGTGACCGCCCAGCAGGACGCCGTGGCCCGGGCCCTGGCCACCTGGTCCTCGGTGACGCCCCTCACCTTCACCCTCGTCCCGGACTGCGGTCTGGCCTTCAACGCCGTCGGCTGCGCCGAGCCCGACATCCGCATCATCTTCGGGACGGGGGACCACGGCGGCGGCGGCACCGACCCCGACTTCGACGGCCCCGGCGGCACCGCCGCCCACGCCTACTACCCGCCGCCCAACGGCCTGACCGCGGCCGGCGACGTCCACTTCGACGACGCCGAGACCTGGGTGATCGGTGGTGCCGGCACCGACCTCGAGTCCATCGCCCTGCACGAGCTGGGTCACGCCCTCGGTCTGGCCCATGCCCCGCCGAGCGACTGCCCGGCCCAGGCCGGCAAGGCCCGGCCGATCATGTGCGGGATCCTGTACGGGGTCGACCGCACCCTCGCCGACGACGACGTGGCCGGCATCCAGGCCCTCTACGGACCGCCCGAGGGGGCCTGTGGCGGTTACGTCGTGACCGTCGACCTGGCTGCGGGGGACCGGCCGACCGGCGGTCGGGACGTCATCCGGGGCACGGCGGGCGACGACGTGATCGCGGCCGGTGGCGGCGACGACGTCGTGTGCGGTCTGGGCGGTGACGACGTGGTCGACCTCGGCCCCGGGGCCGACCGCGGGATCGGCGGCGCCGGTGACGACGTCGTCCACGGCCGCGACGGCAACGACCGGGTCGAGGGCGGTGGCGGCGACGATCGGCTCACCGGCGGGGACGGGACCGACGAGCTGGCGGGTGGCATCGGCCTCGACCGCCTCGACGGCGGCACCGGACCCGACACGCTGACCGCCGGCCCCCAGCGCGACACTTGTGACGGCCGCGGCGGCCGCGACCGGGCCACCTCCTGCGAGATCAGCCGCAACGTCCCCTAGGACGCGCCTTCCCAGAAGGAGACGCCGATGACCCCGGGGCCACCGTGGGTCCCGATCACCGGGCCGATGCGCCCGACCTGAATGTCGGCGGCGTCGCGCTCGTCGGAGAGCAGCCTCACCAGTTCGGCGGCGTCGTCGGTGGCCTTGGCCTCCATGACCCAGAGGTTCTCGATCTCGGGGAACTCGGCCACCTTGTCCCGCAGCCAGAGGAGGGCCTTCTTGCGGGTTCGGGGCTTGGCCGCCTCGTGTACCTCCCCGGTGCTCATGTCGACGACGGGCTTGATGGCGAGCATGCCGCCGAGCAGCGCCTGGGCCTTGCCGATGCGGCCGCCCTTCTGGAGGTTCTCCAGCGTGTCGAGCGAGCCCCACATACGGGTCCGCTCCGAGAGGCGCGTGGCCAGGGCCACGATGTCGGCGGCCGAGGCGCCCCCGGCGGCGGCCTCGGCGGCGGCGACCACGATGTTGCCCAGGCCGATCGTCAGGGCCTTCGAGTCGACGACGGCGACGGTCACCTCGCCCTCCAGGGCCTTGGCCGCAGTGGCCGCCGACTGCATGGTCGCCGACAGGGCGGCCGACAGGTTGATGCTCACGGCCTCGTCGCCGGCCTCGCCGATGCGCCGGAACGCCTGCTCGAAGGCGCCCGGGGCGGGGGCGGCGGTCTCGGGCAGCACGTCGGAGGCCGCCATCCGGGCGTAGAAGTCGTCGACGCTGAGCTCCTCGCGGTCGACGAACTCCTCGTCGCCGAATCGGATCGAGAGCGGAACGACGGTGATGCCGTGCGCAGCGACGAGTTCGTCGCTCAGGTCGCAGGCGCTGTCGGTGACGATGCGGACGGCCATGGGTCCCCCGGGTCGGTGCTGTGGGTGCGCGGGCGAGCGTAGTGCCGCCCTGCGACCTCCGACCGCCTGTCCCCCCGGGGGGTTACGTCGCCGACCCGGTGGGCTCGTCGGGGATTGCGACCAGGCGGCGGTTGCGGCGGTTGGTGTGCCAGTGCCGACCCCACCACACGGCCAGCACCAGGAGGGCGCCGACCGACAGCACGATGCCCACGCCGCTCACCGCCGTCGAGCGCACGGCCAGCCGGGCCCGGCCCACCACCAGGCTCCCGTCGGGCGCGGTGGCAGTGATGCGGAGGGGGAACGAGCCGCTGGTGCGGGCCACGACGGGCACGTCGATCCGGGTGGCGCCCTCGGCCAGCACGAGCCGGCGACGGTTGCCGTCGGGGAACTCGAGTCGGTTGTCGCTGTCGAAGCGCAGCATCACGTCGACGGGCCCGCCGGTGTCGTTGCGCAGGGTGACCGGGATGTCGCCTTCACGCGAGGTCAGGGTCACCTTCTCGTCGTCGGTGATGGCGAAGCCGCGGGTCCCCTCCCGCACCCCGGCCAGGGCGGCGGCCAGGTATTGCCCCCGCTGGTCGGCCACGAGGTCGCCCGACCCCGACACCAACAGACGCCGGTCGAGGTCGATGCTGCGGGGGTCCCGACGCCCGGCGAAGGTGGCGAAGCCCCCGACCTGGGAGCGGGCCACGCCCAGGTTGCGGCCGTAGGCGGTGAGGTCGACGGCCACGGTGGGGACCCCGGTCACCCGGGGACCGGGCTCGGGGCCGGGGTCGCCGACCGGGTCGACCTCGAAGAGCCGGGCCAGCGTCACCGCCTCGAGGGGCCCGGGCCGGGCGTCGAGGGCGTCGAAGAGGGTGCCCAGGAAGGCCGGGGGCAGGGGGCGGGTGGCTGACAGCGACACCACCACGCCGTCGTCGGTGCCGGTGACGGCCCCGCCACCGTCGGCCACCGGGGTGGCCAGCCAGGCGAGGGTGGCCAGCAGGCGGTGGGCCAGCAGCACGGCGTCGGGGGCGCCCTCGACGGCGCCGGTCAGCGTGGGGTCGGCCAGCACGGCCGGGAGCTCCTGGTCGGTGGCGCCCACCACCACGACCGGCTCGGTGACCGGGGTGACGGTCCCGGTCACCGCCTCGAGGGGGACCACCGCCCGTTCCACACCCACGTCGTCGAGGGCGTCGATGGCGGCGCCGGTCGGGTTGGCGTCGCCCACCCACGTGGTGTCGTCGACGGGACGGCCCAGCACCCGTTCGAGGGTGGCCTCGCCCTCGTCGAACTGGTCGTCGAGGGGGACCCGGAGCTCGCCGACGGCGGCCCAGCTGGCCAGGTCGAGGCGGACGTAGGGCCCACCGACCACGGAGCGGGCGGCCAGGGCGCGACGGACCCGGCGGGCCAGGGCCGGGTCGGCGACGGTGGTGGCCTCCAGCGTCTCGGGGGTCGGGGCCACGGTCACGGCCAGGTCGGGGTGGCGCTCGAGCAGGGCGGTGCGGACGGTGAGGAGCTGGCGGGTGCGGTCGGCGAGCCCGGCGGTGCCGTCGGGGGCGTAGGACGGCGGGGCGTGGAGCGGCAGCACCACCGCCGTGCGCAGCGGGGTGGCAGCGGCGTCGGCCGGCGGCCGCACCAGGAAGGTGGTCAGGTCGTCGATGGTGGTCCCGTCGGCGTCGACCACCGCCACCGACAACGGGTAGACGCCGGGGTCGTCCACCTGGAGGCCGGGGCCGTCGCCGCCGGTGGCGATGCGCAGGAGGTAGCGGCCGTCGCGACCGCGGGGGACCAGGGCGGCGGGCACCGACAGCGTGTCGCGCACCGGTCCCAGTTCGGCCGTGTCGGCGGGGACCCGCACGAGCACGTCGCGACTGGTGACCGCGCCGTAGAGGGTGAGCACGACGTCGCCGTCGGCCGGCAGGCCCCCGACCATCCGCAGGGCCAGGTCGAAGGGCTCGCCCTCGGCCACCCAGGTGCTCTGGGCCACCAGGCGCAGGCCGTCGGCGGGTGTCCCGGCGTCGACCTGGCCCCCGGCCGGGGTGGCCAGGGTGAGCGTGGCCAGCCCGACCACGGCCAGGAGGGCGGCCCCGGCCCACCGGCGCCGGGTCCGGGCGGGCGCCGTCACCGCAGCGCCGTGCCCAGCACGTCGAGGCCCTCGGGCCGGGGCCGCCAGCCGGTGGTCCGGTACAGGGCGAGGGCGGCCTCGTTGCCCTCCTGGGTGTTGACCAGGGCCGACGTCGCACCGCGGTGGACCAGCCAGGCCAGGGCGTCGGCGACCAGCGCCCGCCCCAGTCCACGGCCGGTGTGGGCGGGGTGGACGGCGACCCGCTGCAGGTACCCCCGGGGTCCGGCCCGGCCGGTGACCGAGTAGCCCACGACGTCGTCGTCGGCCACGGCCACCCGCAGTCGGGCGACCGGCGTGGCGGCCAGGGCGTCGCGCAGGCCGGCGGCGTCGAGCCGCCAGGGGGGCGTGAAGGCCAGGGCGTCGACGGTCAGCACGGCGGGCCGATCGCGGCGGCGACCGCGCCGCACGGTTCCCGGCGGGGCGGGTCGGGGCAGGTCGGCGAGGTCGTGGCCGAGCAGGTGGAGGTGCTCGTGGACGTCGAAGCCGGCGGCGAGGAAGGGCCGGGCCTCGTCGGGGGCCAGGGCCGCCGTGCGGGCCCGGTGGTACCCCGAGCCGGCCAGCTGGGCCAGCACCGAGCGGACGTCGGCCACCGAGAGCGGCCGCCCGTGCAGGGGCACCAGGTGGGCCGTGGCCGGATCGACCGGCCACCGGCGCACCCGCACCCCACGGTGCAACGAGGCGGCGGTCATCCCCGCCGAGGATACGCGGGTGGGGGTGACCGCCGGGGGGGCGGGATCGGCCTC